>NZ_CP030355.1 GCF_000876675.2 Novosphingobium sp. P6W | reverse complement strand
TAAGCGGCTTCGAGTTCGGCATGGTTATCGCAGCGCTCTCGAAGGGCACGCATCGGAGCTACTAGCTCGCTCGCGCGGTGAAAGCCTGGGCTGCACGCCAACAGTCCGGCCGCGCGCTCGTTGATCATCGCGCTTTGTCCATCGCCGTCGAACAGGACGATGCCCGACGGCACGCTTTCCAGCAGATCATTGAACTGATCGCGCATAGCTACTTGCCTCACCGCCTCGCGGCGGGACGTCAGGGTGCTGGCGATGCTGCTAGCCAGAAGCCGCACGTGCTCCACCAGTGGAGCCGGAGAGGGGGGCTGCGTCCACAACAGCAGCAAGCCGCTTTGGGGCGCATGCTCGACGGGGGCGGGTACGAACAAAAGGCTGACCGGCATATCGGGCAATGCATGGACTACTGCCGTGGGAAGCCGAAACGCGTTGGCGGTCACAGGGATAGCCGACCACTTGGTGTCGAAAACACCGCTTCGCGCGAGGTTGAAGCAACTGAAATCATGAGGTGGGGAGGAGGCCACAGGAGACGCGCGTCCGGCACCGTCAACTTCGAGGGCTATAACGAGGTCAGCTTCGCATGCTACCCGGGCAAAGCCGCACAGCTCGTAAAGTGCCTCGATCGATGACGGGATCACGACAAAAGCCCCGTCAGTCTTCGTTCGAAAATCCGAAGCACTTCTTCAGGTGCGGTCATATGCGGAAGATGACCCGAGGCGTCGATGACATCGAGGGTTGCGTTAGGGATTGTAGCTTCAAGCCATTTTCCGACCTGAAGGGGCACAGCAACATCTGAAGCGGTCTGGATCAAATGCACCGGCGTTGGAACGCGGCGGGCGGTGTCGCGCATGTCGGATCCGAAGATGGTGCGCGAGGTGTTGAGGGCAACATCCGGCCGCATCTGGAAGAGTGTACGCGAAAAGTCGGCGATCGCCTCGCCGTCATCGACACCGACAACCATCGGCGCGAAGCCGGCGACCCATGCCTGGAAATTGGCGGCCATGCTTTTAAACAACTCGTCCAGGCCATCTTGTTCGAAACCGCCCACGTAGTCCCCGTCGTTGAGGTACCTGGGGGAGGCGCCGATCAGGACTAGGGTCGCGAATAGCTCCGGGCGAGCACATGCGGCCGCAGCGCCGATCATGCTGCTCATGGAGTGACCAACGTATACACAGTTTTGAACACCAAGCTCGTCGATGATTTCGATCAGATCATCGGCGTACCCGAACATCGATCCGTGACGATCGAAGTCGTAGCTCTCAGCGCCTTCAGGTCCGCAGCCCGCCAAATCGAATGAGATGACGTCGAACCGCTCCTCGAACCAAGGCCGCAAGGCAGACCATGCATCCTGGTCGGTGCCAAACCCATGCGACAGGATGGCCGGGGTCTTTCCGGCACCTGTTCTTCGGCCATGCAGACTTGCAAAACAGCTCACGCATTTCTCATCACAAGTTAGTCGTCGCGGGCCCCCCTAGGGCAGATAGGGTTAAAGCTTCAACACTGATCGATCCCGTTCCAAGGTCAGCTGCGCTGAAGTAATCCAAGCGGCGGCTATGCACCGCGTTCGAAGCACTGCCTGCCTCAGAAGTTTTTGGGAGAAGACGAACGGCGCGAAATGGCTTCTTGGGTCCTGTTGATCCGGTCATCAACTGACCGAACACTTCCAGTCAAATAGGTGTGGTGGCCGGGTTGATATTGTCTTCACACGATAAATTTTCACCCTTCAGCATCCCTCTGAACCATCACGGTCTTGACAGCATAGTCGATCGAAAAGGGTATGGTTGACCGCTGAATTATCTGCCAATCTTTCGGACATTGCCTGGCTCTTGCGGCTTGCACCATGCCAGAGTTGCTCAGACGAACATCACGTTGTGAAGCTTGCGCATCGAAGTGGGCCAGTCTCCCGCGCCACAGGCGGCAAACACAGCCGCTGCATCCCACTCGGCGATGACCTTCTTTACTTGCTCTGCTGCCATGGGATGCCCGAATAGGTAGCCCTGTCCGAAATCGCACTGCTTCGCGACCAGATGCGTGAATTGCTCCGGTGTCTCGATTCCTTCCGCGACCGTATGGATTCCCAGGTTTCGCGCGAGGTCGATCACCGCGCCGACAATCGCGGCGTCCTGGGTGTCCACCACACCCAGATTCGAAACGAACGCGCGGTCGATCTTGATCGTGTCGACCGGAAACTGCTGGAGATGAGTCAACGCGGCATACCCTGTGCCGAAGTCATCGAGGGCGATGGAGACCCCCGCACGCGATAGGCTGTTCAAAGCCGCACTCACGTTGTCGGCAATCTGACCAAGGAAGACGGTCTCCGTCACTTCGAGTTCAAGAACCGAGGGCGGCAGCCCAGCCCACGCCAGACGGTCCAGAATGCGCGCAGCGAAATCGCCCTGCCTGAAATCGCCTGCGGATCCATTGATGGCGATGCGCCCGAAGGAGAGGCCGCTGCTGCTCCAGCCACGCATGTCGGCGATCACCCGATCGAGCATGCGTTCGGTAATCTGCACGGATAGATCAGGATCCGCAAGCGCGGCCCCGATCGCTGCCGGAGAGTGCAAGCCCTGGTCGTCATGCCAGCGTAGCAGTGCCTCGAAGCCCGCGCATGCCCCGGTCCGCAGACATACCTTGGGCTGGTAGAACGGCACGATACGGTCAGCCCGCAAAGCCGAGCGGGCGTCGGCGAGCATTTTCTTTTCGCGTTCCACTCCAGCACGCATCCATGGGCGGAACACGGAAATGCGGCCGAGACCCTGGCTTTTGGCTTCATAGAGGGCGAGGTCGGCACTCCTGAGCAATGCTTCTGAAGTCGCGCCGTGCTCGCACGCCACCGCTACACCGGCGCTAAGGCTGATTTCGATCTGCCGGCCCTCGTACGCCATCGTATCTCCTGTTCGTGCCAAAAGGTCTTCGACGGTTCGTGCCGTATCATCCGCCGTGGTCCAGCCTGGAAGGATGATCCCGAATTCATCACCGCCTAGCCGCGCCACCGTCGCGGTCGAAGGCGCGGCGAGGGTTAGCCGCGCCGCGATCTCGCAAAGCAGGGCATCGCCGCCATGATGACCCAGACTGTCGTTTGCTGCCTTGAACTGGTCAACATCCAGCAGGATCAGCCCAACGTAGTTTTCATCTTGCATGGCCCCTTCCAGGGCTTCTTGCAGTCGGTCCGCGAACATTTCGCGATTGGGCAACTGGGTGAGCGAATCGTGCAATGCCGCCCAGCGCAGTCCATCTTCGTAGTGCGTTTGGGCAGTGACATCCTGTAGCGAGCCGACGAGACGTCTTGGACGCCCTTGCCCGTCTCGAACTACATATCCTTTCGCCACCAGATCCAGATAGGCGCCTCCAGCTGACAGGAAGCGGAACCGTTCGGTCCAGTAGGTCTTGTCAGCGTCGCCAAGGTCCGCGACCTGGATGAGCAAGCGATCCCGGTCGTTCGGGTGGAGGCGCTCCACCCACCATGATGCCGATGTTCCAGTGGGTGCATCCGGATACCCCAGTATGGCTATTGCCGCGCTGGAGAGGTTAATCCGGCCATCCCCCAGGGAGACATCCCAGATGATATCATTGGCCGCCAGCGCCGCGAAGCGATAGCGTTCCTCACTGTGCTGAAGCGCGGTGACCAGACCGCTCATCTCGGACTGCGACTGCAAGACCTTGCGGAAAGCGCGGTGGCTGTTCGCCAAAGAGTTCAGGATGACAACCGCAGCCAGGAGGAAGGCCAGCCCGACCGCGCTCAGGTACCAATCCCCGGAAACCAGCAACCACACTGTGACTGGCATCGCGCCGAAGATCAATGTCAGCCATCCGGCAAGAGGCAGTGCCTGCAGGCAGTAGCAACAAGTGATCGACCCGACAAAAATATAGAGCGCGATCGACGTACTGCGCATCGGTTCGGCATCTTGGAGCAAGAGCAGGCCCCACCCTCCGAATGCCGCACTGAGTGTCGCGGATGCCGCGATGCTACCGTAAAGATGCCTCCGGATCTGACGCGTGTTCAGCTCCTGGTAGCGTCGCGAGATCCACAATATCGCACGAACGGCGATGGCTGTGCAAAGAATGGATGGAATGTCCAAGCTATAAAAGGGCTCGACATCGCCGTGGGTCACGAATCCCAAGAATGCGGCGTTGATGAACATCAACGCATACATCAACGGAATTTGTCCCCGCAAATGAGCATGTTGCTCCCGCAAGGTCTCATCCGAAGATTCGACTATTTCCTTAAGAGGATTGCTGAGCATGGCTATTCCATAGCGGGAGGTATCAATCCTGACGCCGTATTATTAATGAAATGTCAATATGGACAATTCTTTGCAATTCAGAGGGCCGCATGACCACGCGCAGTCCTATTGGATTTTAGGCCATTCGTTCGGTTTTGGACCGGTTTAATTCTGTGATTATTCGCAGAGCGGTCTAGAAAAGCCGACAAGGGCATTCCCCATGGTGGACCGTTCCGCTATGCGCGCACATTCACACTATTTTAATGTGTGTTGATGAATGGTAAATCTCGCGAATGAGAAGCAGTCTTGTTCCATGCCGGCCTGGTGCGAGCCACCCCTTGTCCCCAATACATGTGCCAGGCCGGCAACCCGCCTTCTGAAAAGACGCTCCCATGTTCTCTTTCCCTCGCGGCGCCACCATCGCCGGCGTCTCGGTTACCACGCTCAAAGCCATCCTCACTTCGATCCAGCGAACCAACAGTTTCCGGTCCGCGATCCAGCTTCAATCCGTCGCGGTCAGCCAATGCGATTACGCCGTCGCTATCGAGGCTGCCATTCACGCCGGGCTGGTTGATCCTGATGGGGCTGCCCTCACTCCTCTTGGCTATGCCGTCCTGGGCGCGAGTGGCAAAGCCCGTCTGCCGCGCGATACGGCTCTAGGGCTATTGCGCAGCTTGCTGGAGGCGGCAGAACGCTGCAATGCGGCTTGCGATCGCATTTATGAAATTGAGGAAATCTGGCTTTTCGGTAGTCTGATACGCGGCGCCGACACCGTGGGCGACATCAATCTGGTCATATGCTGGGCAGGTCGGCGCGGTACTACCCTGAAGGAGCGCGATCAACGGACGATCGCCCGGTTCCGGGAGATCTATCCCGACGCTGAATGGAGTGAGGTCTGGAACATGGCCGAACAACTCCAGGACCGCGATCTTTTCGGCGAGCAGCGCAACAGCGCATACAGAGTTCATGCCGGCATCGAGATGCTCATTGATGTGGCCGAACCCTGCATGAAGGTCTTCTCACTTACCGATGGCATTATCACCGCGCCAGTCGCGCTAGACCGCCACCCAAAGGCAAGCACGCGCAAGAATGCCGCTGGGCCTCGCGTAACAGCTGACGACCGGGACCGCCTCCTTGCCTTGCAGCCGACACCAAGGCCTATGCCAGCTAACTGGCCTTGCTTGACGAACGGCCAATGGTTGCCAACCGCTCGAATGTTCGATTTGGACCCGGCGACCAGCGGCTTTTATCACGTCGCGCGGTTGTTCGACCATTTTCACAGCGGGAAACGGCTTAACCTGCTGGTCTTCACTCACCACGATTCCCATCAGCTCTCCGAGCGAAGCCTCGCCGCCTTGCCCGGGACATTCAACGGCCGCGAAGCTGCATTAATCGTGACTGACCATAAGAACCTGGTGCTTCAGCGCGGTATGGATACGGGGCAATACGGCACCGTCATCTATAACATCACTCTCAGCGATTACGGCTTCGGGGGGAAGCGTTCCAGTGCTCTCGGCGCCGGTGAAGTGGCAGTCTACGAAGACCTCATCGGCTACTATCTCGCGTCATTGGTCTACGCCGATACTCTTAGCGCCAGAACGCTCGATGCCTCGATCGCGATGATCCATTTCTTCTCCGCAATGCCGGGTAATGAAGCCATCGAGGCGCGCATGCGCTACTGGGCCAATCATTTGGTGAAAGCTACGCCTTCAGATTCCAGGGCGGCCGCGTGAGCGCCGATCGGCGCCTTCTGCGAAGGTTTTTGGCCCGGGGGCGCCTGCAACCTGCTCTTTCAAGCGATTGCACGCCTTGAACGTCAGTACCCGCCTTGGCGAGATTGGCTTTTCCTCGCCGGTTTTCGGATTACGGCCGACCCGCGCACCCTTGTCGCGCAGTTGAAATGTGCCAAAGCCCGTGATCTTGACGTTCTCGCCGCGCTCCATGGCAGAGCCCATGGCAGCCAAGATCGCCTCGACCATCTCTTGCGAGCCGGTCCGGGAAATGCCGACCTTGCGGTGGATGCCGTGGGCAATCTCGGCCTTGGTCAGCGTGTCGCGCAACTTACTCAAATTCCGCCCTTTCAATCAGCGAGGACAACAATAGCACACGTGGCGTCTTCGTCTCACGCCAAGGATGGCGGATCAATCCGTTCGCCGATGTCGATGCGGTTGCCGTCGGGATCGGTGAGCACGAAAGCACGCTGGCCATAGTCCTTGTCCATTAAGCGCTTGACGATCCGGACATCGCTCGCCTCGCACACAGCGTAAAGCGCGGCCGCATCGCTGACGAACATATGCGCGACATTCACCGTTGACGGGACGTGGTCGCGCTTCTGGCTGAGATGGAGCTCTGCAGCGTCCTTCCTAAGGACCATAAAGCCGACCGGGTTGCCGTTCTCGAACACCTTCGAAAAGCCGAGCACGCCGGCATAGAAGTCGTAGGCTACCTGGATATCGCGCACACAGATCATGGGCGCGGCACGTCCGAATCTGATAGGGGTAGCCGGTATCTTAGCCATTGGCCGCATCCTTCAGGGCAGTGGCGGCGGTGCGCGTACCTGGTTGCGGAGCGGTGTCCGCCATCGTCATGCGACGCTCGTTACCATTCGTCAACGTGTTCCGCTACATGGCAGACCGCGCAAGACGCTGGGCTGGAAGGCACTTGACCGATGTTTCGTGCAGATCGAAACGCAACGCGTTGCGACGACCGGTTGCATTCGCCCAGGGTTTCGAGCCATAGCATGTCTGCGCCCGGTTCGCCCCCGAAGGCCAAGACAGGCTATGGTCCCAATAGCCGACTTCGACCTTGGGGAACTCGCCGGGAGCACGCAGCGCGGCGACCGCAAGATTCTTCAGGATCGCGTCAAGATCGAGATTCGCCTGTCTCGCCAAACCAGGACAGATGAAGGCGCGGACGGGCCAACGGCGCATTCGCCGTCCGGTTGCATGTGAATGCGGCACGTCCGCTTCTTCTATATCCGCGGTTTTGAGTAGCGCGCTGGCCGACTCCAAGGAAACTTGAGTGGCATGCAATGGCTTTTTGAGACACTGATGCGGCCAATACGTTTCATAGCTGACGGTTCAATCGTTGACAGCGATTGTGCCTCGCCATTGATTGGCAACCGCAAAATCTTCCAGTACGAAATTAAACAGTACGGCCAATTCGGTCTCGTCCTGGGGCCATCCAGCGACTGGCGCTTGCCTCAAAGCCCGCAAAATATCGTCCTCGTTGATGCGCCGAGTAACGCTGGAAAATTTCACGATACGACCCCTGTTTTTTACCCACGGGTTTTATTGCGGAGATAGCACGCCTCAGCCACTTAACTTCTTGTAATCGGAGCGTGCCGCAGGAACTCAAGCGCCGTACCGTCAAGGTCAGGATATTCCCCAACGACGAGACGCCCCTGCGCCTCGTCTTCGCCTTCTCGTCGAAATAGCCGAAACATGGGCCTGCGACCACAAGGTCTACATCAAATCAGAATGCGGGGATGCGTAATCCCGGCCAGATTCAATTTCCAGATGTGAGGTTGCTCAATCATCGAAAAACCTTGGCTGGGACATCATTCGTTGGTATCTGGCAAAAATGAATAGAATCAGTGGGATAGATTGTGAAACAGGCACTTACAATGCTGGAGGTTGCGAAAGCAACATCGAAGAATATCTCAGACGAACTCGAAAGAAATGATTCTGAATTTATTCTGGTGCATCGGCAGTGCGCTGAGGTGGCTGTTCATTTCGTAAATAAATTAATTGAATATTTGAACGTTGAGGACGTAGGGCCTGACGTTGATGGCTCGAATAAAACAGACCTGCTTTGACAGAAGTCACTCTAAATGCCTGCCTTCACTGAAAATAATGATTTGGCTTCGGATTGCCTCGCTCACATCAATAGCTATCGACAATAGGAATACCGATTTTGGTTTCTAGATTAGTCTGCCTTCAATAGCTGTGTCAGCGCTGCAAGTATGCGCTGTGGTGTCGTGGGTTTGCCCAGCAGGGGAACTCCGTGATATTGGCGAGGCAGGTCTTTATAATGATAGCCCGTAGTCAGTAACATGGGGACGTCCCGAGCTATCAACGCATCTGCAATCGGGTAGCTCATTGCCGTCCCGAGATTGACGTCCAGTAGCGCTGCATCGATCTGGTGATTTTCGATAAGGGCGAGTCCGGTCTGAACCGAATCCGCCGGGCCCACGACGCAATAGCCGGCGTTTTCGAGAATGCCGGTGATCATTTCGGCGATCCACCACTCATCCTCGACGACGAGCACATTGGCCTTTTTACCCTCACTGCCCTCCATCTTCATCCTCGCCGCCATGCCCTGGTTGCCGGAAATGGAGGGTGACCTCCAAACCCTCCGGTGTGAAAGCAAACTCGCAAGTTCCCTTCATGCTGTAACGCATCTCGTTTCGGACCAGGCGCATGCCGAAACCGGGTTTTGATGGCTCGCTTACCGGTGGCCCGCCTGTCTCCTTCCAACCCAATGCCAGTTGGTGTCCCGCAGCGTCTTGTTGCGACGTGGCGACAATGCTGACCTGTCCTGAGGCATTTGACAGCGCTCCGTACTTCGCCGCATTCGTGGCCAGTTCGTGAAGGACCATGCCAAGCGATATCGCTTGCCGTGGATCAAGGGCGACGCCGCCGCTGGCGATCGTGACGCGGTGCAGGCCAAATGGCTCCAGTTCGCGGGTAGCGATCTCTTCCAACTTTACCGGCATCCAGTTTTCGCGCGACAGCAATTCGTAGGCCCCCGCCATCGCCGCCAATCGTCCGTCGAAAGCATCGCCGAAATCGTCAAGTGATGTGTAAGCTTGGCGCATCTGTCCCGCGATCGCCATAACGATCGCCAGCATGTTCTTCACGCGGTGGTTGAGCTCGGCGATCAAGGTTCGCTGATGAGTCTCCGCCTCGGCAAGACCGGTCACGTCGATAGCCGCGACCGCGACGCCTTCAGCGGCGCCGCTGTGATCGCGATACGGTGTGATGCGAATGAGGAAGTGCTGATTGCCGTCCATCTCCGCAATCTGCCGCTCTATCATTTCTCCCGATGCCAGCACCCCTCGAAGGTCATCGAACAGTTGCGGATAATCCAGCCTGTGGGACAAATCCGTCAGCGGTCTGCCACGATCGCTTGATAGCATTCTGAATATCTTGCCCGCAGCCGGCGTGAACAGGCGAATCACTAGATCGCGATCAAGGAAAATCACGGCGATATCGGTTACTTCGAACACGTTCTGGAGATCGGCAAACGTCGCATCGAGCACGTCCATCTTGCTGTGAAGCTCGCCGTTGACCGTGAACAGTTCCTCATTCAGCGCCTGCAGTTCCTCCTTGGATGCCTCAAGCTCCTCATTGGTGGACTGCAATTCTTCGTTCACTGAAACCAGCTCCTCGTTTGAGGACTTGAGTTCCTCGAGCGCCGTCTCATATTCCTCGATTGTCGCCTGCAGGCGGTCGCGGGTGTCGCGAAGTTCTCGCTCCAACTCAAAACTGGCGTCGTTATTGCCTCGCGGGCGCAACCGCGCCTGCTCAGCGCTGATCGCAGGCCCGTAATCATGGAAGATCACCAATAACAGACGTTCATCGGCCATGCCTGAGAGGGGCTCGACAGTGATCGCGAGTTGTTGGATGCGCCCATCGTCGTTTTCGAACTCCACCCCGTGACAGTCGACTCGCTGCCCGTTTTCCACGGCCTCCCGAAACGCGCTACGCAAATCCAAGCGCAAGCCCTTGCGCGCCATGAAGAGGAGCTGGCGGTTGGGCATCCCGGCGGGGGCTTCGAAATATTTGCCGGTGCGCGCGCCGTAATAGACGATGTCGCCTTCCGTATTGACGACCACGTGCGGCGGCGCATGGCGATCAAGGACAAAGGCCTCGACGCCCTGGCGCAGCGGCGTGATCGCCAAACCCTTCAACCCGCGTGGGACGGAAAGGTGCGTCAATGTCGAGCGGATGCCGGGTGCCACTAACGGCAATCGGTGAGGCAGCCCGCCATCGTCCCGCGCGCGAAACAGGCGGTGTTTCTTGTCCACGGGTGCAAACAGTTCATCAAACTGGCTGACGCCCTCGGATGACCCGAGGAAAAGATAGCCGCCCGGGCGGAGCGCGTAGTGGAAGGTGGGTATCACCTGGTTCTGGGCATCGGCGCCGAAATAGATCAGCAGGTTGCGGCAGGACACCAGGTCGATCCGCGAGAATGGCGGATCGCGTAGCACGCTGTGCGGCGAGAATATGCACATGTCGCGGATTTCCTTTGCGACCACCCAACTGCCACCGTCGGGAACGAAGAAGCGGTTGCGCCGCTCTTCGGAGACGCTGTCGAGCAATGCTTCAGGATATTGGGCGGCCCGCGCAACGCCCAGCGCACGCTCGTCGATGTCCGTGGCAAAAAGTTGCACGCGCGGCACATTGCGCAAGGTATCCATGTGTTCGCGCAGGACCATCGCGATGGAGAACACCTCCTCGCCGGTCGCGCACCCGGGGACCCAGACGCGCACCGTTTCATCCGCACCGCGACCCTCGAACAGGTTGGGAACGATCTGGTCGGCAAAGGCGCCGAACGCCTCTGCGTCACGGAAGAAATTGGTTACGTTGATGAGCAGGTCGCGAAAGAGCGCCGAAACTTCCTTGGGATCCCTGCGGAGCAATTCGACGTAGGTTTCGATCGCATCCAGCTGGTTCACCTGCATCCGGCGCTGGACGCGGCGCAGAAAAGTCCTCTTTTTATACCTGCTGAAATCATGGCCCATCTGGGCGCGGACCAGGGCATAGATTTCTTCGGCAGCGTCACTGATGCCCTGGTCATCGCCCCGCACCGCATTCCTTGCCATCGCCTCCAGGACTGAGAAGCTGCGGGCAAATTCGACCAAACGCCGTGCCATGCCGCCCACAGGCACGGCAAAATCGATCAGTCCCGTCGAAATCGCGCTCTCAGGCATTTCTTCATGCTGCGGCGGGTGCCCGTCCGCGACCTGAGCCATTGTAAGCCCACCCCGCTCCTTCACGGCCTTGACGCCCAGCGTCCCATCGGCATCACCGCCAGACAGGATGACCGCGCCCGACAATTCGCGCTTGTCCTTGGCAAGCGCGCTGAGGAATATGTCGATCGGCCTGCGCTCACGGATGCCCTCGCGCGGCGAACGCATCCTCAGGCACCCATCGCTGAACCCGAGGACGGCATGCGCGGGAAGAACGTAAACGTGGTTCGGCTGTACCTCCAGTCCGTCACTGGCGTCCTGGACGGGCATGGCCGTGAACCGCGAAAGAATTTCGCCGAGCATGCTCTCTCGATCCGGGCTCAGATGAGTTACCACCACGAAGGCAATGCCAGTATCGGCAGGCATGGGCTCGAACAGACCCTTCAAGGCATCGACGCCGCCGGCGGATGCCCCTATTCCAATAACGGGAAAGGTGGAATTCTGGCGTTTCAATTTGCTGTCCTCAATCCCAACCGGATCACGATAGACCTACCACCCGATAAATAAACAGGCTCGGCATTTTTGAAGCGCCGTTAGCGATAGGCAGCTGTTGCCGGGCAACAAGTGCCCAATCCCGGCCTAATGAGTTGCAGGTTGCAAAAGCCTGTTGGAGGTGGCGGAGATTGTAAGAGCAGGGCGCCGATCCCGGCATGTATGAGGTGCTCGGCGATGCCGAGTTCGACTGGTCCGCACTGTGATCGATGTAGTGCCAGTCCGAAACGACAACAGCCACGACATGCTGGCATATCCGCAAGCAGAACATGTGGCTACGGTCCTGAAGCAGGCGCAGTACCGTACGACGACAGAGACGGAAGTGGGGTGGGGGCACGGTGGCGCCTGGAGAGTGCGCTGGCCGCATTGTCCTTGGCTACCGAATTGCGAGGTGATACGGCCACACAGCTGCAGTGGGACGCTATCGTCGCTGAGATGTCTCCACTGCAGCACTTGTTTACGCGCCATGGAGGAGTGCAGTCTGGGCCGCTGTAGCGCGGGAAGGCCCACCGGGCGCCGTGCCCTGTGGTTGCACCGGCGATGCCTTGGCCGTTAAGAAACTCAGCGGCATTAATCCTGCGGCTGCAAAGGCGGGGGAAATCACGATGCAACGTCTTTGCAGTCACCTCGTATAATCAAAGCCGCGCTCGGGCTTCGCGGATTGCGGCAATGCCCAGCGTTTGAAAGTCTAACCTAGCCCGTACACTTACGGTGTCCTGCGCGACCGCTGGGCAATGTCTAACCAACATGTAGACTTGGTTTGTCGCGCTTACGCTGCAGCTTTTGAGCTTCCGAAGACGGTACATCCTACGACTGTAGAAGTTCGTCGAATACCGGCCACATTCCGACAATGATCGCGAAAAATAAAATTGCCGCCATGGATGTCCAGAAACGGAAGTGCTCTGCGTAGCCCATTGTGAAATGCCCCCACATATCAATCCAAAGTCCGATATAATGGATTTGTGAACGTGGGGTTAAATAGCTATTTCGTAATGCAGGGCGCCTGCCAAAATGTTATAAGCCATATCATATTTTGTTCTCCGAGTGTCTGGATACGCCGGATTTACGAACAGAATCCTCCGCCGACAGAGGTCGAGGTGGGTTCGCTGTTGTCTTGAAATGGTGCTGATGCCATTAAAATTTTGCAAGACAGACTAATTTAAGTGTGCAAAAAATAGCCCGGCGCCGCGTAAGCAGGCCGGGCTTTGAAGTTAAAGGGCCGTAAGCCCTTCGGGTCGCACCGATTTCATAGCCGAATAAAACCGATCTGGTTGCGTAAATGCAACCGGATCGGTTTTATTAATATTCTGCACTTGTTGCGGATTTTTGATGGCGGCACGCACAATTCGTCACCTGGAATGGATCGCTCGCTACGAGCGGCTCGAAGGCGTAGCATCGTGTCCTGCTCAGGAGTGCCCCATGGGCTCGATCGAACACCTCCGTCACGCTATCGAAGATGATGCGAGCGATGCGGTCTCTGCCGCCGGTGCCGAACTGCCTATTAAGGATGCGAGAACTTTGTCGATGGTGATGACCGTCATGGTTGGCGGCCCCGTTACGGATGACGACATAGAACGAGCGTTGAACAAGGCCTTTGTAAGCCTGCCCATCGAAAGCTCGGCCGCAGTTCTCAAAGTGCTGAACCGTCTGCTCGACCTATGGTTGGGTGAGGCCGAAGAAAGCTAGAACAGCTTGGCTGTTCGCCGCCTCAGCACTCCCGGCACTGCTGGTCGTAACCCAATCAAGGCCGCTGGTGTGCGGGAAGGCTCCACAGAATTGGCCCATAGGTCTGCGGATAGCATCGGCCCATCGTCTCATGGCATCGCTTTTTCATTTGAGCGGTGCTCTTTCATGCAGCCCGGCCTTGGCGCATAGGATCGGGATGATGGTCTTGTTTATCAGCGTGGTGCCGACCCGGCGGCCACGACACTAAAACAGGAAGTTGACGCGTTCACCTGTGTGCTCGTTCAGCAACGGGGACTGGTCGGACGGGCGCTGTGAGGTGGTGCCGGTTTTTCGGATTTTCGTGCGGAGGCAGCCTGGCCTTACAGTGTAAGCAAGGCGCGGATTTTCGCTTGGACTTCGGCCAGCGCGGTCTGGGATATCTTACCTTTTTTGCTTGCTCGACGAGCTCTCCAATCCAAGCTCTTGACCTGATCGGCGAGAACGACGCTCTGAGGAATACCGCTTTCGACGACTTCGAAGGGATAACCCTTGATCCTGCTTGTCATAGGACAGCAGATCATCATTCCACGTAAGCCGTTGTATTTCTCTGGCGACAGAACAAGAGCTGGACGGTGTCTTGCCTGCTCGTGTCCGGCTTGGGGATCAAATTCCAGCCAAACGATGTCGCCGATCTGCGGTGATGCGATTGCTGCGTTGCACCATGGTGCGCATGCCTGTTACCAAAACGTAAGCAGTGCCCGCTATAATCGACGCAGGTTTCGCCGCGAACCGTTTTCCCTGCCAGACACTTTGAAACTGGAAGAGCCATGATCACGCCTTTACAACGCGTCCTGTGTCGCCTGAACCGGCATCACCCGATCCGGAGCCAGGTGACGTGGGACGGACTCCGTTATGTGGGAACCTGCGTGGATTGCGGCGCGCCTATTCACCGACTGTCCCACCATAAATGGCGGCGCCATTCATGATCCCCTTGCGCCTGTGGGTAAAGATGCAGATCGACGGCTGAAGGAGGGAGACGTTTGCACGTGGTTACACGATTTCATGCCTTCGACAGTCGGTCACCCGCACCCCGCCGACGCGAGCGATGTGCGGTTGTGGTAGCGTTGGCTGAAGTAGCAGCCACAGGCCTCCTCGTGTGAGCATGCCTATACGAGTCTATACCCTCCGGCAGGCGGCCAGGATATTGGGCGAGACAGTGGGCGCCGTTGGCGAGGCTTCAAGCATGATGCTCAGCGGACACGGCTACATCAAGGTGATCGACGAGGAGTTCGGCGAAGTGGACTGGCCGCTGACCTCGGCTTTCACCGAAGAGGGGATTGAACACCTCCGCTTCCTTATCGATAAAACCCGGCGCGAGCAGTCATAGCGCATTGCCGGTTCCCGCTAGTGCATTACTGTAGGAGGGCCCCGACCACCCGCGAAAATGCGTTGCGGCTCACTACGAGCCGGCGTCCATAGCACAGGGCTGTCGCGGGAGGGTTCCAGCGCAAGGCCAGAGCGATGCCAGCGCCGTCCTCGCCGGCAGCAAACAGATCCTGGGCGAGCTCGACTCGCAAGGAGTGCGTGGACCGCGCCGCGATCGCTTCGGCAAGTTTGGAGCCGGTCATGTCCACCCTCCCTGCATCGGCGGCCGCTAGTGCCAGGCGGCGGTAGATCGCACAGACTCCCTGGCGGGTGAGCGGCTTCGCGCCAATGGTATGGGTGACCCTAGGCCTGGACCGCCGGCTGTCCTTGCAAGCGTTGCGGCCAGTGGCGGGTATTGCCCGAAAATTCCGTCAGATTCTGTTGCGGCATTATCGGTTAATCTATCGGGTCGTTGAGCGGCGCGTCGTCATTTTAACCTGCCGCGATCATCATCAGTCGGAACCGGATAATGTCGGCAAGGGAGTGCGTGATATGATCCGGCGCACAGGGATCATTGACGCAGGCAGCCATACGATCAGCTACACCAAGGCGCTGCTCAACCTCGCGCAACAGCAAAATACAGCCGTCCGAGGAGAGCAGACCGCCATCGAAACTGGCATCTATCCGCTTGCCAGAAACGGGTGACAAACCGGTCAGCGGTAGAGTAGAACCGTCCATGGCGGGTGTGGCTTTCCTGAAATGACGTCGATCGGCTTAAGCAACCAAATCATACGTTAAATCAGCACTTTACGCCACATCCGCCGTAACCGGGGCAAATTCCCGGGCTAGGGAGAAACGAAAAAGCCCCGGATCGCTGCGGGGCTTTTTCAGTGTGTACCTGCCAGTGGGTCAGCCGATCTTGGCCATGATCCTCATCACGGCTTCGGGGTCGGCCTCGATCATGGACAGGTAGGCACGGGCAGGGGCATCAGGTGCGCGGCGCTCCTGTTCCCAATCCCTCACCGTTGATACCGGAAGGTGGAACTCGGCTGCGAACTTGGATTGCGATAGCTTGGTCTTGGCGCGGATCGCCTTAACATCGGGACCAGCGACACGCGCGCGCGTAGTGTCACCAGTGGAGAACGCGATAGCGTCCTCAAGACCGGCAGCGATTTTAGAGAATGCGTTCTTGCTCAGAATTCGATCTCACTAGTTTTCGGTTCTCCCCGGATTCGCCAGCGCCATTGGCGCAGGGATCGGGTTTGTGAGTTCAGTATTTCGACTTCAGTACCTTGCACAATTCAGAGAGGGCGTTGCGTTCGCTCATGGCCAACGACACCTTCTCATTCTTTCCGAACACGGTCAGGAGGAAGACCGGGATATCGCCACCACCAAAATAGGTGATGACCCGGTATCCGCCCGACTTGCCCTTGCCCGGCTTCGCCACACGTACCTTCCGCGCTCCACCGCACCCCGGCATGACGTCTCCGGCTTCCGGGTTGGTCGCGAGGTGATCGACAACGGCACTACGCTCATCATCGGACATTCCCGCATCCTTGGCGGCAGCGATGAACGCGTTGGTTTCGAGGACAGCGTGTAACATGCCATGAGGGCTACGGCAATGCCGTATGAAGTCATCGCCTAAATATGGGATGCTGACCCCTGACATCCTGCGCGCTGAAAACCTGAATTATTCTTCCAAGCGGCTGATGGATGTGGCCCAAACACTTCCCTAGCCGTGGTGTGGCTGACCGGTACGCAGGCAGGCCAACCGCCATCTTGAACACCGGGTCGATGCGCAGGCTGGAAGCGTCATTGCCATCTTCATAACCTGCCGCGATCATCATCAGTCGGAACCGGATGCCCGTGCGCATCATTCACGGCTTTGAAGTGATCAAGGTCAGCCACCACCAGGCTACAGGGCCGACCGGTACGCTGGAAGCGGGCTATTTCCTGTCCTGCACGCTCGGCAAAGGCGCTGCGCGTCAAAGCGCCGGTCAGTTGCTCTGTCGACCGCACTAAATCTCACTTCTTAATATCCCGTGTTTGGCCATCGCTCGCGGCGATAGCGGGTCATCTCGACGCCGATCCAAAGATCCTGAACCAGAACATTTTTCGTAGCCTTTAAAACGTGATCGGACCTGAGCCGTCGCCGTGACGGTCACCTCCCGACTGATTGTCAGGTTCGACTTCGCCGCGTCGCGGGTGTGCGTGCCCCGCTTACTAAAGTATATCGATATCCCAATAGCTATACAATCGGTCGTATGGTTATTTTCATGTCACTATCGATAAGGCGACACTATCGATAGTGACACGGCCGAAATTTCGCGATAGCCTCTGAAAAATGGTGTCATTTTCCCTAAACCTCCGGATTCCGCGCAGCGCCGCCATTTAGGCGGTCCAAATTTCCCTAAACCCCTGGATTTTGTACCCTAAACCTCCGGACTCTGTGGCGCTCAGGCAGAGATCCGAGCGGTCTGGCGTCGAAGTGACCTAGATTTCGAGGCCAAGTGTCGACTTCCCGCGGCCCAGAATTGGGCGCTGATTTCCAGACCTAGGCGGGTCATGGCCCCCTCAGCCGCTTCCGTTGGCGACTGGATTCCTTTATGTAACGGGGGCAACCGTTCCTTTGCCTCCGTTAAATGGATTGTGAAAAATGGCTTTGATCGGCTACGCTCGCGTATCCACTGATGAGCAGGATACGGCGGTGCAGTTGGACGAGCTGCGCCGGGCGGGGTGCGTGACGACCCTGGACGATCGCGCTAGCGGTGAAAGCCGGAGCCGGCCGAGCTTAGTTCGAGCGCTCGCGGCCGTGGGGCAGGAGGATACGTTGGTGGTCGTACGCATCGACCGGCTCGCACGCTCGCTTTCGCATTTTGCTTGAGATCGTGGAGACGCTGCGGGCGAAGGGGGGGCTTATTTTCGCTCAATCAACAATCCGATCGACACGGGCAGCCCCCAAGGGATGCTGCTGACGGAGATGTTCTTCGCAAGGGCGGGTCGATGGCATGGAGGCGGGCCTGGCGCTTCGCTGCCTTTTGCCTCACTGCCCCGAGCGTTGCCACTGGAATAATATAGGGACGCTGCTAAGCAGGAACACCAGATTGGACGGACGCAGGGCGTTACGGCGGCATTCAATAGAATTGTGCGGCAATTGCGCAAGGAGGGCCGGTATGAAGAGCTTTCCCTGCCGTGATTGGTGCCCTGTGGCACCTCAAAGTGGTCTACGGCGAGGTATTGGCCCCCCAATAAATACCTCGCCGTAGGCTTACAGGAGTTAGAAAGCGTCGCTGGGCACCCAGACGCTGATGCTACCGCCATTGCCCCGGGCGACAAGAGTGCCGTGTTCGTCAGCGGCAATCTCCTCTTCTCGGCCCCTGTACATTATTGGGACACGGATTCACGGTAGCGGCTCGACAGCGATCGTTTCGGCAGGTTCCGCCCCAAAGGCGACATTGCAGGGCGGACCGCCTTCCGGTATTTACCACTTCCTTGACGCTTATTTCGACGTGGTATGGTAGGATCAGGCATTCATGTTAGGCGTTAATAGCCATTTCTATCATAAATGTATGAGGCTGGGGATGTCTCTTGGCTTGGTGATATTCGCGATTTGCACAATAGCGTATGTTATATCTTGGTTAGGTGTATTCGATTTTGGCATTTTCAAAGCTGCCTCTTTAGAATTACATCTCGATGCGTCGCCTGCAGGAATGCAAGAGCTTCTGCGAGTGGCGATGATCTCTCTTGCCTTGTCATTATTCATTGCGATTTGGCTCAAGTGGGTTGCCCCCTGGCTCGACGCTGGAAGGTAAGATCCAAGAGAACCGAGCCCATTGCCCTTGGAGTGCAATGGCAGCTACCCACCCGGAAATCGCCAATCTGCGCCCTTCCGGCCACGCCCGCATTGCTGCCGTATTCTTTTTGGCTACAAGGATACTGAACGCAAACAAGGTGCAGACTTTGCCCATGGCATTTCAAACATGACGCACGAACGTGCACGTTTCTTGCTGACATTGTTTGGAGCAGTTGCACCAGCCATCGTTTTAGGATTGGTGCCTGTTATCCTGATTTGGGCTGCGCCTTATGCCGCGCTCGTCGGATTGCTGATCATTATGGGAGCGCTTTTCATCATGGTAGGGCATGCGCTTCTCGTAGCCCTGACCGTATTCTGGGGATGCGGCGAATGCGGGAGGCAATATTTCGCCTTTTTTATGCCCTACTGGCCTTTTGATCGAGATTGTCAAAACTGCCACACCCCCGATTGAATGCCCAAACGAGTGCGGCGATTGGCGGCTTCCCACTCCTTCGCGCCCTTCCGGGACGATTTTGCGAGAATGGCAGCGTCCGCCCCAGGATTGCCACTAATGAGCGAAAGCTCAGCGCCCGCTAGCGGTCATACATAGTGTTGGGCTGACGGAAGTGTCTTGGGCGCGCTCTGCCAATGAGTTTATCTAATTCATGCTCAAATTCAGCGCGGTCATCGAGCAAAAGCCCGTTCTTGCTTTGGCTTGCCGAAAAGAAAATAGATCCGCCGTCCAAAACTATTCGTAAGCGATTCCCCTTCTGCCACAGCCCTATATCGCACGTGGTTTCGGTTTGCATGACGAACAAATTTTTATGGACACCCTTCCACACTTTTAACGACCGTAGAACTGCCCCGTTACCGGCATCATCCCCCGACGCTATTACTTCAACGTCGGCGATGATCGACGCTGACTCATACGCTTTTTGAGCCAACGCGCGGATTTCAGATTTCGAAGGCTCCAGATTTGCTGGACTGCAACCTAAAGCGGCACTGGCTGGCAGCAGGCAGGCAAAGGAGAATAGCGACATGGCAAGGCGTATCATACGTCATTATCGCCACAGTATAGTATTGACGCAACAGTCTTCCTTACTGCGGTGGCTGCCGAAACCCGATGGTCCTCTTTCCACCACTTCGCGCCCTTTCGGGACGATTTTGCGAGAATGGCAGCATCCGCCCCCTTGCAGACATTCAACGCTTCGCTAACGTCGATGGATGAAATGCCGGACGTTGATGATCGCAGTGGGTGCGTTGGTGCTTGGGGGATGTGATATGATCCGTGCGTTGCTGCCGCGTCACGGCACTAACGCGGCTGATGTGCGGGCTGCACTCTCCGGCTGCGACATCCCCCTGGACAGTATTGCTTGGTCCGTCGGCCCGGACGGCACTTTTGCGTTCGGGCGAAAGAGCGCCGACGCCTTGCCACTGCCTGAAGAGCAGAATGCGTGCCTCATGCGCTGGGTCGAGAAAAATCGGATCAAGGTTGGCTTTATTGGTTGGGAATCCGAACCTCGCTAACGGCAGCTTCCCACCACTTCGCGCCCTTCCGGGACGATTTCGCGAAAATGGCAGCATCCGCCCCGTTGCTGTCGTTGATCCCGCCTACTGGCTTTCATAAGATGTTGATGAGAAGATCGTAACCGCTGATCCTGTCCCACGCATTGGTGGTGGCGGGATTTATATCAGGCTGCTGGCGTCATGCGCGCGAAGGCGCACTGGTCATGGATCAGCGAGATGATTTGCGGGACCATGCGCCACGTATCGGCAAGTGCCAGATTGGCGCTCGGATCACCCAGTTGTTCGATCCATGACGGGCCACCTGTAATGGTGCTGTGGCCAAGCAGTGCCGCGAGCGGGTAGCCGAACTCCGGGTCGGCGATGAAGGGCTTCCACGCCTCCATGTCGAGATGCATGGCTGTGAAGAACCCGTTGGCGAAGTCCTCGAGCAGTACCTCGCCTTCCTCGGTGCGCATGTAGATCGGCGCGTACGCCTCGGGCTTCTCGGCAAGCTCGATGCAGATGCGGTTATACCGCTTGAGGATCGTTCGGCGCGCAGGCGCCGAGCGCGCGTTGAGAGCGTGCTCGCGCAGGATGCTCTTAATCCATACGTCGGGGTCAATGACGCTGGGGCCTGCGGCGACTGCGGCCAGGAAGCCGTCGATCGATGAGACGCCAGCTACGGGGGGATCAAGCTCGTCGAGCCATATCTCGAGCTGTTCGAGCGAGAGGGTCCGGCCCTGCGATGTGCGAGGTTTGAAGTTCATGCCGCCAGCGCTTTTACCGGTTCTGCCGCCGGCCGCCAGTTCCATGGGAGCAAGATGTCCAGTTCGTTGATCTTCACAGCGCCCGTGACGATACGCTCCAGCACGTCATTCAGCCAGGTGTAGGGATCCAGGCCGCCCAGGCGAGCCGTCTGGAGAAGCGATGCCATGACGGCCCAGGTCTGAGCTCCTTCCTCGCTACCAGCGAAGAGGCTGGACTTGCGGCCCTGGGCCACATTTCTCATGCCGCGCTCGACGGTGTTGGTATCGACCTCGATCCGGCCGTCTTCCAGGAACAGCGTCAGCCCCTTCCAGTGGTTGAGCGTGTAGCGCATCGCCTTGGCCAGGTCGGACTTGGGCGACAGACCTGGAAGCATGATGTTGATCTTCGCCATGACGTCGGCGGTTTCGGCGAGACGAGCCTGGAGGCGCTGTGCGGCGGTGCCTTTGCGCACACGCGCCTCGACCACGTAGACCTCACCGATCAGGGTAAGGATCGCCGCTGCCACCGGCGATGGCGATTTGCGGAAGGCATCGACGAACTTGCGCCGGGCGTGGGCAAGACAGAAGGCGAGTGTGATCTTGCCTCGGCCCGGACCACCGCGCACAAGCGCCTTGTAGGCACCATAGCCGTCGACCTGGATAACGCCCTGATAGCGGGCGAGTTGTTCGAACGCCTCGGCATGCCGCCGTCCGCGAGCATGGATATACACCACTGCCGGATGGGCCGGGCCTGACCACGGTCCGTCATCACAAGCGTGCGCCCAGAACTGTGTCGTGCGGGTTCGTCTTCGCCCTTTCTCGAGGACCGGCATGCGGGTCTCATCGCAGAAGATCCGGGACTGGCTGTGGATGTAGGCAAGCAGGCGATCATAGAGCGCCTTCACCCACCATGCGATCTTACGCATCCAGCGGCTCGGTAACGCCCGATCGAGGATGATCGCCCTGGCCTGCGAGCATCTGCAACTGCCGATTGAGCGGGATCGACCAGGCGTAGCGCGCCGTCGCCATCCAGGCCAGCGTCGAGGTAGTGACCATCGAGCCTGGGATCGCGCGGCGCGGCGCCGGCGCTTGAACGACGCCCTCCCGGCATTCCCGGCAGGCGTAACGAGGGCGCACTGTGCGGATGACGCGAACGATGGCCGGCACCCAGTCGAGTGCCTCACTGGCATCTTCGCCGATCCTGTGGAGCTTGCCGGCGCAGCAGGGGCAATCCAGCGTGTCGGGATCAATCACGCGCTCCACGCGCTCGATATGGGCCGGCAGTGCCATCAGGCCGCGCTTGCGGCGTGGGCGACCGACGGCAGGCTTGTCTTCGGCGTCGCCATCGTCGTTGGCTGCGGTAGCCGGCGTGGTTACGAGGTCGCCGAGATCAAGGAGACCTTGATCACCCAGGATGACGCTGGCGCGTTCTGAACGGCTGCCGAAGGCCTGGTGGGCCATGCCTTTGAGCAGTGCGCGCAGTTGGGCGTTTTCTGCCTGCAGTTCACGCACCAGAGCCGCCATTTGCTCCATATCTTCAGGGAGATCGTCGGCTTGGGCGGGCATGCCTGACTATACCACACCGACTCCTCGTCGCCACAGAAAACCGCAGATATCAGCCAAAAATCAGGGGTCTGCGCACCTCGGGTGCGGGCAGTTTCTTCCAATCCAGACCCGACAGCAATGCCGTGCATTGCGGTCCGCTCAGGACCATCGTGCCGCCTTGCACGGCAGGCCAGTAAAACCTTCCTCGGTCGAGCCATTTCGTCGCCATAACCGCGCCTGACCCGTCATGACGGAGCAACTTCACCTTATCCGCGCCCTTGTTGCGGAACACGAAGACATCGCCCGCGCAGGCATCATGCCCCAGCACGTGCGTCACCAGCCCCATCAATCGGTTAATCCCGGCTCTGAAGTCGACCGGCTGTGTCGCCACGAAGATCCGTACGCTTCCGTCGATCGGGATCATTCCCGGATCGCCGCCAGTACCGCGCGCAGGTGGTCCATCTCGACCGCGCCCATGATCCGAACCGTCACGTCTCGTACCACCAACTCCAAGCCGGCAGGTTCGAGTTGCTTCTCCTGAGCCAGCGTGACGGGTACGAACCGCAATTCCTCGACGGCTCCTGCTGCTCGCGCTTGCCGACGCCAATAGTGCAAAAGGCCAAGGCCGACGCCGTTATCTCGGGCGACCTGCGCCACAGTCATTCCTGGCACAAAGCTCTCAGCCAGAATGCGGTCGCGTACGTCATCCGGCCAACGCTCGTAGCGCCGACGTCCGGGCGGCAAACTGACGGTCAAACGCGCAGTTGTACTGTGCGACGCACACGTCAAACCGCCGTTTGACCCTGCATCAATTTCATCCGACATTGCCCGATCTCCTCCTCGTCTCGGGCGAGCCTAACCATCAGCAAGCTCTCGGAATACGTGGGGCGGGTGCAGCGGTTACAGAAGATCGGCAGGTTCGCGGTGGACCGGAGCTAGGAAAGTCGGAGTGACAAGAGCAGATATTTTTGGCGGCGCGCTTTTCCTATTGGCGTCATTGTTCGTCATTCAAAGTCTATGGAAAGGACGCATTGCGACGCATTGGCCCGATCCCGGCATCGACAAAGCGGATGAAACTGGCATGTTTTGGTTCGCAGTGTCGTTAGGCTTCTTTGCTGCTTTTTCTGGCTTGCTTTTAGTCCTGCTAGGCTGAGCCAACTTTGTCCGCTTCCGCCCTAAAGTCAGACGCAGCGTGGAGCAATCGGCCTGCCCGCTTGCTGACATTCGTAATGCCACTACGTGTAGGCGCTTGCACACGTAGCGTCGCCTGCTCGCAAACAGGGCCATTTTTTGCTCGCATTGACTGACAGCCGGTACGTTATGCTGCTCACGCTATGTGACAATGTACTCGCGATCAGCTCCGTCTGCTCGCAAACGGCGGTGCCCTGCTCACATTGATAACCTGCCGGCCAGCGCGTTTGGATCGTCGATCCGATGTCACGGCAAGCGTTCCAATTTCCTCAGTTGATCCGCTGCCGCGTTCCCCCACTCTGTGTTCCTGATTTGCTCGGTCAGGCGGTCAAGATAGTCGGAGAGCTGGGCAGCCTCATCTGCGCGCGCTTCGTCATTCGCGACCAAGCGCGCCTCTTCCCATGCGATCCGCGCGAACATTTCCGGCGCGATCGTCCGGCTCGCGACGTCGAACAGCCCCAGCCAGCTTTGCTCGAAGCTGACCGTCTGCCATTGGTTCAGGAAGAACCAGATGCCGAAGCGCAATGCTTCCACACCCAGAAAGCCTGTCCGCGCGGCATAGGCCGGAAAGACCATCTCAGCCGCGAAGCCGTCGTGCTCCTGATCGACTGTCCGAAACCAGACCCGCAGGGCGGCTGCGCTCCCATCATCCAGCGTCGCGAGCGACAGCGCGGCTTCCGACAACGCGGCGGGCGCGTGGTCGTC
Organism: Novosphingobium sp. P6W; assembly: GCF_000876675.2. GTDB lineage: Bacteria > Pseudomonadota > Alphaproteobacteria > Sphingomonadales > Sphingomonadaceae > Novosphingobium. The sequence goes on along the minus strand of NZ_CP030355.1, from coordinate 164,468 downwards.
GGTGCCGCTCATTAGCCTGTCACCGGGACGCTCCGTGGCATGTCGCCGAGCCGCGTCGCCATAGGAAACCAGCAGACCCCGGAGAGCCTCAATCACCGGTTCGGCGTCGGCGACAGGCACGGCGCGGATCGTCTCGAAAAACTTCCGCTCGTTGAGACGTTTGCGACCGGCTTGGAACTGGAAGCGGAGCGCACCGGCGAACGTCACGTCGCTCAGCGGGTTTTCGATGATGCGCCGCGTCATTTCGTCAATCGCGTTCGCGAAATCGACGACGGACATACCGCCCAGTTTGATGCTTTGCGTCGATCGCCGTTTTATGTCCGTTTGGACGATTTTATATGCACGTTCGCTCACATCCGGCCATGCTGGATGCAGGTGTATGCTCTCTACAACCTGCAATTCACCGATGCTTCCATCTATACCAACCTGACGGCGCAACTGGCGATAAAAACCTATATTTTTGTCGTCCCATAGTACCTTGTATTCACCGACCCGTATCGAAAAGCTTCGAGAGTCTTCGGCCCAGACGACATCGTCGAGCCGGTTTAGAAATTTTCCTTCCGCAAGCTCTGCCACCTCGGCCTGCTCAGGGTTCATACTCTCGGCATGGGAATGCGGCAGCAGCATGGGGCGTTCAGCGGCGGGACGTTGAAGCCACGCATCCAGCAGCGCGACGTCGGCCGGATAAAGATTCAGCTCTTTTGGGGTGCGATATGCCACCCTCAGCGTGCTGGCTTTGCGAAGTGGTTCGAGTTCGATCAGTTCCAGCGCGAGTGCGTATCGTGGCTCGCCGTCATCGCGCAGATCGGGGTGCTTCGCACCCGCCTGTCGTTCCGGCATGAACCGGTCAAGAAGACCGGTCCTTCTGCCTCGAGCCAGGAGCGGCGTATCGAGGGCATTGCGAAGAGCCCAGCGTCCATCGGGACTGATCCAGCGAGGGCCATATCTGGAGACACTCCAGTATACTGCATCGACAAGCCAGTCGGTTTGCACCTCGGCGGTTCGCGGATGCAGGACATGGCGCACGGTGCCCTGCTCCATACCGTGCGATAGCCCGATAATCGCGCCATCGTCCCTGCACGCTAGTTGACGGACGTGGGCATCCTCGGGCAGCTCGTGCGTCCTTGGCAGGTCGCTATCGACGGGGATCTGGTGGATCCGGTTGTAGCGCGCCTTGGGCGCGCGCTGCTCCGCGAGAAAGAATGAGCGGTGCATGGCCGAGAAACAGAATATGTGAGGCAATGCGAGCACGGTCTGCGGACCGGCGATACGCCGTCGCTGCTCCAGATCGAAAATCGCCCAGTCGCTTATGTAGCCGTAAGCGAAAAGATATCGTCCTTCGAAAACATGGACGGTTGCCGGGCCAGTCTCGAGGGGGATGAAAATCCAGGCGTCTGCACCCTCACCGGCTTCGACAATGGTCAGGTTATTCGGTCCATACAGGGTGCTGACGGCGACTTGCATACTATCTCGCTTACGACAGCTTTGGCCCGTGCAATGCCAAGGTTCTGCATTGCCCGTCCCGGAGAGACGCTTCTGCAAAACGACCGTTTCTGACGAGCCGATCGCCTTGCCTGCCCGGCAACGTAAATCTGCGGGCCGGGCTTTGTCAAAACTGTTCTGGAAACCCGCTTCGCAAAACGGTATGCCTGCGACGGGTTTGGAGAAGATTGGACGCCCATGCGGGTCGGCTATGCCAGGGTCAGCACCAGCGACCAGAATCCCGAGCTTCAGCTCGACGCACTGCGCCGTGCCGGCTGCGACCGGGTATTCACCGAAAAGGCGTCCGGCGCGCGTGATGACCGGCCTGAACTTGCGCGCATCCTGCAAGACGTGCTGCGGGCCGGCGACACGCTGGTCGTCTGGAAGCTCGACCGCCTCGCTCGTTCCCTCAAGAAGCTGATCGCCACGGCCGAGGAGTTGGAGCGCGAGCAGATCGGGCTGGTGTCGCTGACCGAGAGCATCGACACGACCACGCCGGGCGGGATGCTCACCTTTCATGTGTTCGGCGCGATCGCGCAGTTCGAACGCGCCCTGATCCGCGAGCGGACCACTGCCGGGCTGGTGGAAGCGCGCCGGCAAGGCCGCAAGGGCGGGCGCCCATCGGTTATGCGCCCGAGCGACGTCACCGCGGCCCGCGCCATGATGAAGGAGGGCACGCTCCCGGTGCGCGACATCGCCAAGCGCATGGGCGTGTCGGTCGCCACCCTCTACCGCTATGCCGGCAAGCGCGGCAGCGGCGTACCCGCCAAGGAGCCTGTTGCAGCCGATGGCTGACCGGGCGAAGCGACCGCCCGGAGAGGCGCTGGTCGACCTTCGCCGACGATTGTCGCTGTTGCCGCCACGCGATCCCGGTCGCACCGAGATCGTCGCGCGTGCGGCCGAGGCTTACGGCATCTCGATCTCGACGCTGTATCGGGCGCTGCGCGAGCTGAACCGGCCCGGGTCGGTGCGCCGGTCCGACCACGGTGCGACGCGGGTCGCGCCGCAAGCGGAGATGGAACGCTATGCCGAGATCGTCGCCGCGCTGAAGATCAGGACCACCAACAAGAAAGGTCGGCACGTCTCCACCGCCCGTGCCATCGAGTTTCTTGAAACCGATGGCGTCGAGACGCCGGAGGGTCTGGTCAAGGTCGCGCCCGGCCTGCTGAAGCGGGCCCGGAACGTGTCAACGATTGTGAGACAGCCGGGTCGGGAGATTAAGCTATCGTCTTTCGCTCTTTGGCCGGTGGGTTGATCCAGACTGCAGTAGGTTTTTGTGGCGGTCGTGGTGGTCGATTGACGAAGCGCTCCGGGTTTAAGCGGAAGGCTTTGTTGAGGATCGTTTGACGGGCGGCGTGGACTGCATCTGCCTGGCCGTAATGCACCTGGTCGGGCGTCATCAGCCCGATGCCGAGATGATGATGGTCTCGGTTGTACCAGTCGAAGAAGTGCCGGCAGAACGTCTTTGCGTCTTGGGCACAGCCGAAGCGTTTCGGGAACTGCGGCTGATATTTCAAAGTCTTGAAGTGGCTTTTCGAGAAAGGATTGTCGTTCGAGGTATATGGCCGGCTGTGCGATTTGGTGACGCCGAGATCAGCGAGCATGAGCGCGGTAGCCTTGGCCTTCATCGACGGCCCGCGGTCGGCGTGTAGGGTGAGCTGGCCTGGGGAGACGTTATGTTTGGCGACGCAATCTTCGAATAGCGGCTTGAACAGAGCAGCGCTTTCGGTGTCGGCGATATGCCATCCAACGACGCGTCGGCTAAATATATAAATGATTACATAAAGGTAGAAGTAGGTCCATTTGCTCGGCCCCATGAGCTTGGTGATGTCCCATGACCAGACTTGATTGGGGCCTTCGGCCAGCAGCTCGGGTTTCTGATAGACGGGGTGGCGCAGTTGCCGACGGCGTTCCCTAACTTCCTGATGCTCGTGGAGGATCCGGTACATCGTACGGATCGAACAGTGGTAGATGCCCTGATCGAGCAGCGTAGCGTAGATCTCCGCAGGTGCGAGGTCTGCAAAGTGCGGCTCTCGCAGCAAATCTATGATATGCTGACGCTCTGGCCCGAGAATGGTACGCGCCGGCGCTGGCCGTCGGCGGCGAGCAGCGGGGGGATAAGCCACAGCAACCTGACGGCGATGGAAGGTCGCACGCGACACGCCCAGCGCGTCACAAGCCGCTGCAATGATGCCCGAGCCGGTACCCAGCGTAGCCAACGCATCCATCACGGCTTCTCGTCGTCCTCGATCGGGAAGCCTATCAAACGCGCGACTTTTTTTGAATTTCTATCACAGCTTCAGCACGCTCCAGGCGCTGCTGAAGGCGTTTGTGGTCCCGCTTCAGCTGGGCGTGCTCTGCCGACAGAGGATTGGGCGCCATTGGTTTTGGGCCGCGCTTCACGGGGCTCAGGCCCTCAAACGCCCCGGCCGCGCGCAGCCGCCGCCACTCCGTGATCGAGGAGGAATAGATCCCCTCACGCCGCAAGATGGCGCCGATCGCCCCGGGAGTGCCAGCGGCACGATCAATCTCGTCGAGGACCTGCAGCTTATATCTGGCGCCGAAGTTCCGCCGACGTGGCCGGTCGGAGAGCTCGGGCGATGCCGCCGCAGGCGCTGCCACCAGCGTCGGCCTGCGGCCTTCCTCGGCGGCAGCGCCTGCGGCGGCGGAGTTCGTCTCGTCGTTTGGAATACGCGGCATAACCATGGTGATATCTCATCCGCGCCCTCAAGGCTAAATTAACGGCGGTGCTTTGTCTCACCGTCGTTGGCACGGAGGGGCCCTCGCCATCATCGCAATTGGCTTAGCCCCAATCGTTGGGTTTGTATTGTTTCCCCTCGTAAAGTTCAAACCTCAAGAGAGAACGCTAACGGCTGACGAAATGGGCCTTGATACAACCATCGGGCACATCAGTAAGCAGATACCTTGGACTGACGTGGAGAACGTCGATTCTCAGGACGGTGCTTTGATCATTCAGGGGCGCAACAAGAATGCTTTTATTGTACCAGCAAGGGCTTTCAAAACCTACGAGGCGAAAGAGGAGTTTCGAGACTTCGTGGCTTCTAGAGTAGATGCGAACGGCAGCTAGCCACTCCTTCGCGCCCTTCCGGGACGATTTTGCGAGAATGGCAGCATCCGCCCCAAGCCGGCCATTCCCGAAAGCTGGTTATTCCCAGGAAGGCCGTAATGGGGGCCACTGACGGGCAGTGTGAATCAGGACGAGGATTCAGGCTGTACCGTCCACGACCTCATAGACGAGTCGATAGCTCCGATGAGGCGTTAGCTCGCGCGTACCAGGCACTTCCCCCTCGTGTCCGAGCATGGGGAAGTCAGCCAACCCGGCGACAGCCTCGCTGAAAAGGCGGTCCATCCGGAGCGCCGCATCTGGGTCACGTGCTTCGAGATAATCCCAAATTGCTATGCGGTCCTGCTCGGCTTCCGGCGTCCATATGATCTTCACGCCCGGTCAGTGATCCGGGCGCGACGTGCGGCGAAGTCGGCTTCCACAGCCTCGTTGGAGCGCCCCTCTCCGTCGTGGACCGAAGCACGCGCCGCATCGACCTTGCGATGCAGGAAAGCGCTATGGTCGCGCCGGTCCTTCTGGCGCTGGACGAACTCCCGCATCATCTCACGCACCACCTGCGATGCCGGGCGGTGGCTCGCTTCGGCCGCAGCCATGAACTCTGCCCGAAGGTCGGGTTCTAGCTTCATCGTGAATACGGCGGCTTTCGGCATAGCGTCCTCGCAATAGTAATGACGACGTATATACCACCATCCGTTGGTGGGCAACACGGCTACGTTTCCTATTGAACCGCCGCCGGATGAGGGAGGGCAGGACCGGCCGGTAACGCCCCATTACGGACATTGCCGGAACACAATTTACCGTAACCGCGGCCATTGAAGATAGTTAGAACGCATGCAAAGAACCGTTCATGACAATCTCATCTTCACTCCGGCGGGCCTTATTGCTGACCTTACTTGTCAGCGCACTTCTGGTGAGTGCGTGCTCATCTAAGGGTGATGGAGGGAAATCTGACAAAACAGATCGAAAAAAAACATATAATCACGCCGACAAGTTTCCCGTTCACAATTGCTACTATACGGCTGATATTTATGGCAGCACCAGAGGGCTAAAATACAACATAATATTATCAACATCTGATAATAAGGCCCAGGGATTGTTTTCAATATACGAAATGCACTCAAACTTAAAATTGCGGTCAGATAATATAATTGTCGATCCAGATGACGTGAAAAGATTATGTGCAGATCAGTTTAAAATCATCGAAAATCGACCACCTGCGAAACGCGGGAAAATTGTGACGATAGTGATCGACCCTATTCCTTTCTATGCCTCCGTCAATATTAATGGAAACAAGCGCGATGTAGGTGACAATCTTGAGGATGGCTTAATCAACAGTGCCATGCTGAAGGGAATCACGCGCTTCCTCAAAGATCATCATGTTAAAACCGTTCCTGAGCCGGGTTGGTATGATGAGCCCAAGATTCCTGGAAACTGAGTTTCCGTTGCCCGCGAACCTGGTCGGCGAGGAAAACCGGTCGGTCCGCTCCCAAGCACCTCAAATCGCCCCTGAAGCGACCGACAAGGGCGCGTTGCTGCCTCGGCGGCGTGCTCCACGGACGGCAGCTATAGCCGCGCCTCGGACCAGAATGCGAACGGCAGCTTCCCACCACTTTTTGCCATTCCGGAATGGCGCGCGGCCTCGAGGCGCGCCGCCTTATGTAGGTTATCTGTTCCGTTGCTACTCAACCCCATATCGCCTTCTCAAGCGGCTTCCTCTGGGATAAAGCGGCAGCATCCGCAGGACGTAAGGCGCTCAACCTGCCAGGGGATAGCCGCGCTGCCTAAGTGTTCGCTTATCGTTCGCCCTTAGCGTTGTCTGGCGTACCATCCGCGCTATGCCCTCTCCCATGCCGCGCAAAGGATAACGCTCTGCCCCTTTCTTCCACGTTCTGTAACCTTCCTATCTCATAGCTGTGCCATATTAAAATACCAGATATGAACAATAGAAGAGTGATGTTTGCCAAATATGAAAATCAAAAAGAGAGAGCTATGTCTGCTTCGTCGTGAACAAAAGCTGGTTCATAATGCTTGGCAAGCGCGCCGGTGACGCCTGCTGCGCGTAGTGCTTCGCGCCACGTGGCAGCTATCCGCTGCGCTGTGTCGCGGATGAGAGCGCGCGCGTAGCCCTCGGCGATCTCGAAGAATTCCGCAGCTTCGAGCGCCCGTTGGATTGATCGTTCGTGACCTCCGCCTTCGAAAATTGCCGTTTCGAGGTGCGGGTTGCGATCGGGCGCGGGATTGACGTCGAACATAGGAGAAAGTCGCCATTTATCGGCGCCAACGTAGAGAAATCCGTGGTTCTTAAGATGGTCATCCTTGTTGGAGACTAGGATGGTGAAGATGAGGCGTCGGTAGATTTCAAGGAAGTCTTCGGTTGGATTGGGCCCGGCTAGCCGGATGAAGTCGGCGATTTCCGTATAGGAGCCAAGCTCGACTCCGGTTTTGGCAAGGGCCGTGCGGGCGGAGATATAGGGGATCCGACCTGCACCCTGCCGGTCGAACCGCTTGATGAGGGCGACTGGGAAGGGCGTATCGACGAGTTCGAGGCGAACTTCGGGCACGCGAATGCCGCAGGAAGCGGCGAGGCGAAGCGTCGCGACCTCGACCCGCTCGACAGGCTGCTGGTCGTGGACAGAGGTGAACTTAGCGAGCCAAAGCGTGCCATCGTCGATGACATTGGCCTTCGGGCGGGCACCGCCCGAGCCGCCAGCGCCTGCGAGGGCCTGCATATCAGCCGCAGAGACCTCTTTGCCCTGCTCATAAGCACGCGCAATGCTTGTAATCGCCTGGAGATCGACAAGGCGCGGGACCGCGCCGGGCGCGCCGCCCTGAATGACCGTGCCCTGATTGTCGACGAAGCGCAGCGCGCCTTGTCGGCATTTGTCGTCGGAAAGGGTGAGATATTCGAATTCCGAAAGGCCCGCCCCATAAGTCCGCTCAAGCAGTCTTCGTCCCCATGTGTCGGGCGCGGCGTCAGCGAAGACGCCGGCAAGCGCATCGCGGATATTGCCGGACTGGCTCGATGCATGGAAAGGGCCACCTTCGAGCGCGAAGTCGGGCTGCAGCGCGAAGGCCGCCGCGCTCGCTGCCCAGGCCAGATCATAGGAAAAGACCGAGAATTGGCGCGGACCCGTACGGGTGTAGCGCAGCTCTCCTACTTGGGTTAGCCTCTCGCCCAGCGCGACCTGCGCGAACCAGTTCGCCATCAGAAGGCGACGCCTTCAGGATTAACCTCGGCTCCGCCAAAGGCGGAATTCGTCTCGCCCTTCTTTTTTTGGCGGCGTAGGGTCGAGGCAAAGGTGCGGCCGCGCTGCGGCAGCTTCTCGGCAGCCAGCGCGAGGCCAAGCTCGTCGTTACGGACATCGACAAGATCAACGAGACGATCGATCAGACCCAAGGCGACGAGGACATCGGCAAGCGCGCCGATGCCCACGCCCGGATCGCCGTTTTCCAACCTCACGATCGTGCTAGCCGAGGTGCCCGCGCGCGCCGCGAGGTCCGTGCGAGCGATATTGCGGCGCAGGCGCGCTGCTCGAATGTCCCGACCGAGCCTTGCGAGTGCGGATTTCGACTTGGGAGAGCTCATTTTAATTACCTATATATGAACGCCTATGCTGGTCCATTAGCCATATATGACAAACTAAGTTAGATTTCAAACGGAACTCGATGTCACACTTCTAGCGTGAGCCTATGTGAGCTTGCGGACAAAATCGCCGCGCAGAATTTGGCCATTAATGGCGCATGGCGGCAATCGATCTCCTGTCGGCCCCGGGTGATCGACACTACCGATATCCCCGAAGTGTCGGCCGACGCATGGCAACATGCCCGCCAACCGGGTCTGTATCGCCGTCGCAAGAAACCGGTCACACTCCGCCTGGATGTCGATATCGTGACTTGGTTCAAGGAACACGCCCACGATCGCGGCTAGAGCCACGGTGCCGAGCCAGCGGCAGGCGCTTAGTCGCTTAGTCTCTTATTATTATTGGTTATCAGAATTGGGCCTTGAAAATAATGCGTTTCTGCATTATTTTGGCTTAATATGGAGGTAATGACCATGACGACATTAAGCGTGACCACGCGGGGCCAGGTAACATTTCGGAAGGATATTCTGAAACATCTCGGCATCCAGCCCGGTGGCAAGATCAGGCTCGACCTGCTCCCCGATGGGCGGGCGGAACTGAAAGCGGACCAGCCCAAGGGTTCGTGGCGGGCGCTGCACGGGATGCTCAAGGGGAAGGGCGACGGTCCCCGGTTCACGATCGAGGAAATCAACGACGCGATTGCGGAAGCGGGCGCTGCTGCGGGTGTGGCCGGTCTGGACGGTAAATGAAGATCACGGCCGACACGAACGTCTTGCTGCGCCTGGTGCTGGCGGACGACGAAGCGCAGGGCCTCGCCGCCGTCGAGGCGATGGAAAGCGCAAGCCATGTTGCCATCAGCGTGCATTCACTGTGCGAACTCGCCTGGGTTCTGGAACGACTCTACAAGAAAACCCGGCCCGAAATTGCCGCCGCGATCCGAGGCGTGATCGACGCGGAGAACGTCGTCGTCAATCGCCCTGCGGTGGAAGCGGGCCTAGCTATCCTCGATGCGGGCGGCGACTTTGCGGACGGGGTGATCGCATTCGACGGCCGATTCCACGGCGGGGAGACGTTCGTGTCCTTCGACAAAACGGCGGTCAAACTGCTGAAAGGGCAGGGGGCCGCCGCCCTGCTGCTGAAATAGCCATGCGCGCGATCTTCATCCACCTGCTTGCCGCCATCGTGATGGCGGAGCCTGAATGGAGGAGAACGGCATGAACGAAAACCTCAAGGTTCAATCGCACCATCTCGAGCGGGGGGCCTACCTCTACATCCGCCAGTCATCGATGCGGCAGGTCATGGAGAACGTTGAAAGCACCAAGCGCCAATACGCCCTGCGCGGGCGCGCGATAGGGCTGGGATGGCGCGACGACCAGATCATTGTCATCGACAGCGACCAAGGCGAATCCGGTGCGTCAGCGTCGTGGCGCGAAGGCTTCCAGCACCTGGTGTCTGATGTGGGTATGGGCCGCGCAGGGATCGTTATGGGCCTGGAAGTATCCCGGCTCGCAAGAAACAACGCGGACTGGCATCGGCTGCTGGAAATCTGCGCCTTGGCTGACACGCTGACAGGGTTGCCCCGCCTCAGGCGATCATGTGGTCTAGTTCCTCGCTATCTACAGCTTGCTTCAATGAACGAAGCTGCATTTAAGGCCGCTGAGGTGCTGAGTTGGGAACCTGTCACGTGAAACTGGTCGGTGCAGTTGTCATGAGGAAACGGCTTGTCAGCATGTATCGAATTTGATACACCATCTTCATGAAACAGGTTTCGTTTCTGGGTGACAGCCTCGCGCAGCTTCGTGATTTTCCTAATGATGCCCGCACCGAAGCGGGCATGGAGGAAGGAATAGGCGATGGAAGTCCAGACTTTCGATAGCGTCTTTGACGCACTGGCCGACACCCCGGCAGAGGCCGCAAACATGAAGGCACGTTCCGAACTGCTGTCGGCCCTGAAAAGCCGTATCCGCACCTGGGACATGCCACAGGAAGCGGCGGCGGCGCGCCTTGGCATTACCCGTCCCCGGCTCAACGACCTGCTGCGCGGCAAGCTCGGCAAATTTTCCCTCGATGCGCTGGTGAATCTCGCCACGGCATCTGGCCTGAAACTGGAAATCAGGATCGCGGAAGCGGCCTGATGGTGCCGATCGACGTGGAGGCGCTGCGTGCCCAGGTCCGAGCGATGGACTATCTGCGCGGCACGCCCGACGAAGTGACGCAATGGCGCGAGAACATGGCCGAATCTCGCGCCAACCTTGCCATTGAAGACATGATCCTTTCGGCCGACGAGAACGCCACGTTCGCGATGATGCTGGTCGAGTGCAACCGGTGGTGGCGTCCTGACCTGCCAAAGGGTTCAGCATCAGCTCAACTCTTTGGCAACATAGGCCTGGCCGGTGTGTCGCGGGCACCCGACTGTGATGGACAATCCTCGGTCAACGTTGGGGCAGGCAAGTCCGACGCCCGTGCTTAGAATGAGGAAGGTCCAGCGACGGACAACGGGTAGTGCGGTGACCAATCCGCGGATGAGAGCTTGATCAATCGTCGTCGATCAGGAGCCCGAGGCACTCCGGCGAGGCCAAATTCACCGCTAGTCCAAAGGCTAGCGGTAGGATAAGCTCGTTTCGCACCGCAGATGGCAGTCATGAGAGCGTTGTTTAGCGTACCATCCACGCTATGCCCTCATGTTGGTGGCCCAGCTCGGTCAGTTCGATCGTCGCCAAATTGTTGCAGGGCAAGCCAGCGTTGCCAGTGCTTTCGCCATGGCGGATGAAGATGGCTTTCATCCTACGTTTCCGGACTGATCAGGCGAGAATCTGGATGCCATGCTTTTCGACGATTGACAGCAGCTTCAACGCCGCGCCGCTGGGCTTCTTGGCCCCGGTTTCCCACTTCTCCACCGTGCTTTCGCTAGTATTGAGGTAGCGAGCGAATACCGGCTGACTGACTTTGTTCCGTTCTCGCAGCCGCTTGATTTCAGCCGGGGCGATTGCGGGGGGCGTGGTCAGGCAGCTCTCATCGAAATGGCGCATGGTGGCCTTGTCGATCACGCCAACGCTATGGAATGCTTCGGCCGTCGAGTGGATCGCCTCGAAGGCATCGCTTTTATACTTACGCTTGGTCGCCATTGCATATCTCCGTTAGCCTGCCATCCGCCAGCAGGGGAGCAATATCCTTGTCCGTGGCTTTCTGGAGGTTCTTACCCAGCAGGCGGAATTATTTCAGTTCGTCATCGTCGATATTGGCCCTGTCCTTCTTGGCGAACAGATATTGATACATCCAGTAGCTACCGAACTTCGCGAGGATGATGCTCCTGTGCATGTTCTTGTTCAGCCGCTTCTTGACACCCCACCGCCGAGATCGTCCGCCTGGCCCTTCATCACTTCCTGAATGGCCTCGCATAGTTCGGCATCCGAAATGCGGGCCTTGCGCGCCGCCTTGGCGAACCAGGCCGTCTTGAAGGTTCGCGCTGTCGCCGTGGCATTGCTCATGGTTGTTGTCTAGCACTTAGTGCTATTGAAGGCAAGATGGCGATGACGCCTGCCGCTGGCGCGGCACCGTGGCTCTAGTCGCTTGCGCCCCCTAACAGCGCGTTGACGAAGTCGGTATGATCTGATTCAGCCTGGATTGCACAGCGACATCGCAGTTGAAGGGTCACGAGCGACATTGTAGATGACGTGTGGGGGGAAGCGGAGGCCGGGCGTATGGGGCGACGGTTCTGCGATCGGCGTCAATCCCGGCATCCGACGAACTTCTCGCTCACACCTCCCCGGTAGGATGGGAGCATATCGCCTTCTCAGGCGACTTCCTCTGGGATAAAGCGGCAGTATCCGCAGGACGTAAGGCGCTCAACCTGCCAGGAGATAGCCGCACTGCCTAAGTGTTCGCTGATTGTTCGCCCTTAGCGTTGTCTGGCGTACCATCCGCGCTATGCCCTCAATTAGATCGGCTCGGCCGCCAGATGAAAATCCAGGCCGGACCCGTTTAGCCAGCTGCGCGCAATTCGCGATTGAGGACCGCGAAAATGTCCACCACGTTCGCCCCGGCCATCAGTTCGGCTATGATCTCTTTGCGAAATGCGCTAATGCCAGGTTCGTAAACCCCGGGATTATCGCGGCAAAACTTGGCCATGACAGCGACGGCTCCAGCTTCTTCAAGGGGTACTATTGACGCAGCTTCGCGTCGCCAGTCGTCGCACTGAAGCGCGAGTTCCTCCTCCACTGCGGGCCATTCGAATGCTGCGACTTTTGCGGCCTCCGAGGCAGGGTCGTCATACGCTTCAGGAGGAAGACCGGTTCCGCCGGTTACCACCACGCAGGTCATATCGGGATATCCACGCGGAGCGGTGAAGAGACGCAAGGTCTCGAGCCGTCGGCCAAGATGACGCGGTTTCTGCCGGTAGATCGGGTGCTCGGGTTCAGGGCAGCGTTCCCGCACCGCTAGCACCAGATTTGTATAAGTGATGCTGGATTTGCGGCGTACGACATCCATCAAAACCGGGTAGATCGCACGGACGAGAGTTTCGTCGTCACGGGTAACGGGGCGTTGGCGCGGAATGGCGCTTTCGGACACGAAAGGAGGCATTGGGGGCTCCGTTACGGTTGGTTCGCTGCAATAGCATCAGACGCGCCAATCTTGCGCCCTTGAAGTCGACCGGGAAAAACTCGGTATTTTTTATCGCTGATGGCGGTAAAAGGGGGGGAGGGAGCAAGCTATGAGGATGCGGCTGCGGGTTACTGGCCGAACAGCCTGAGAATGAGCGCCGGCTGCTGATTGGCAATCGAGAGCGCCTGTAGCGCGAGCTGCTCGCGCATGCGCAAAGCTTCTGACCGTGCGGCCTCCACCGATAAATCTGCATCGACCAGATTGCCCAGGGCTTGTGTCTTTATGTCTATCTGCCTCGATCCATCGGCTTGGTGCGTGTCCAGTCCGCGCGAATGGGCGCCGAAGTAGGTCAATGCGGCAAGCACTTTACGGCTTGCACCTTGGATCTTGTCGACGATGCCTTCCGGATCATCCCAGTCGAGCGGATCGAGATCCAGAGTGCGTGCGCTTAGATCACGCGACATGATCCTTTCGCTGCCGCCGTGGATGTTGGCTATAAAGTCGTAGGGCACATCGGCGAAGGTTGGGCGCTGTAGCCCTGTGACTACCTTGTCGGCGCCGGAGGCGGGTAGGGCCCCGACTTCGCGCATCGATACGGCGCCGATCGCCCAGGCACTGCGAGCATCGTACTGCTCGCCGTTGACGGTTATGGCCAGGGGCCCTTTCGCGGGATCGTAGTCGAAGCTCAGCATGTGCAGACCGCTGACGGGTTGACCTGCGCCGGCCGCCGCTCCCTGCGAAGCGGCGGGCTGCCCTGTAGCGGCGAGGCGAATGCCATCCTGCCAGATTTCCATTGTGTCCGGTAGCTCGTAGGCGTCGAAGCTAAGATCGATATGGGCGGCTGCGTCGCCCGGATCGAGGCTGAACTGCGCGCGTACGCCTTCGGGCAAAGCGCTCTGGCCGAGCGGATCGTGCCGGGCGGCGGTCACCTGCTCGGGATCGGCATGGGCAACCGGATGATCGAAAGGAGCACGGGTCTCGTAAGCGACGGCGCTGTTCCAGTGCTCTCGGGGCTCTGGAACCGCCTCGGCCGGGTCCTGCAACTGTAGCCCCTCGATGGCGAGGTTGGCATTCCCCTGCAGTACGCGGATCTGGATATCTGTGCCTTTGGCAGGATCGTAGTCGAAGCTCAGAACGAATGGCCCGTCTTGCGAAAGCGCAGGGGCTACCGAACAACCGTCTGCGGCGTAGGCTTGGCCAGAGGCCGCGACGCGAACGCCGTTTTGCCATATCTCCACTTCACCGTTGCCAATTGATCCGTTGAATTGCGTCGCTCCAGTGTCGATGAGCAGGTTTACACGGCCAGGCGTGGGTCCGGCGGCCACTGAATAAGTGCGCGCTGAATTATTAGTAACGGGCAGGTAATTGGGATCAGCCGGGCTGAATGGATTGATGAGATCGTCGAAGCTCTGCGGAGTCAGCGGCGAGGTTGGCAGAGTCAGCCGGCGGGAGCCGCTCACGACCGTTTCCAGGCTGCCGGGCGGCATTGCCCCTGCTTCCTGGCTAGCACTTAGGCTGGCCAGCAACCGGTTTGGATTCACGCTGGAGGCAGGCAGGCTATAGGAGGTGCGCGTTACGGTCTCGGTAACGCCTTTGCCCTTGAGCAGATTAGTGCCAGAGAAGGTGGAGGCATCGACCACACCGTCGATCTGCTTGATCAGGGCGTCGATGTCTTTGGAGATCGCGCGCATCGATGCCGGATCGTTTGCGGCTCCTTGCAGTGCCAGCGCCTTTTCCTGCAGGCGGTTCATCAGGTCGCTGATGGTTTCAGCGCCGGAGATGGCAACGTCGGTAGTTGATTTCCATCGGTTCAAGGTATCCCCGACTGACTGCTGCATGAGGATTTGTCCCCGCAGGTCCTGCGCCCTGATGTATTTTGCGCTGTCGTCTTTTGTGCTCGCTACCGCAAGGCCGGTGGATATCCGATTCTGGCGTGTCGCCATGTCTGATTGGACGGAATTGAGGACCTGGAGGGCTGCGGCTGCACGCACATTTGTGGGAATAGACGACATTTGAACCGCTTCTCCTCGCCTTGCGCTTCACCTGCCCGCGATAGACCGGCGAGGACTCGAAAGCCTCCGCCGGTCAGTTCAGACCTGCCCGTCAGGAACGGACAAAGGCCTTCGGGTCGCTTATCGACACTGGCGTTCGCGCGGTTTCGGGTCGATCCGGGAAATTCCCGGTGTTTGCTGTTTCCGATCAGGGCTCTTCCCCCCGGCTGAGAGCGACGAGCTGGGCCAGACCATTGGTACGCGTCTTGGCGACGATGGCGGCGCGGTGATCTTCCACTGTGCGGGCAGAGATGGCGAGGCGCTCAGCAATCTCCTTATTGGAGTGGGCGCGTACGAGCAGACTGAAAACCTCGCGCTCGCGGCGGGTAAAGGTGGCGGTGACGGCAGCGATGCGTCGTTCACGTATCGACCATGCGAGCCCCTCCAATACCGAGGCGATAAGGCGCGGCTCATCAATGGGCTTTTCAAGATAGTCCAGTCCGCCGTGGCGGCGCACCGCGTCCACGGCATGGGCTGTTGTCGGCCAGGCCGTCATGAAGACAAGCGCTACCAACGGATCGGATGCGCGTAGAAGGTCGGCGAATGCGAAGCCGTCGATCGCTCCCATCTGGATGTCGCTGACGACGCAGCCGAATGTGCAGGCGGGAAGGGCTGCAAGCAGTTCCTGCGGGGCGACGAACGCTTGCGCTGCTATGCCGTTGCGAGTGAGCAACCGCGCTACAGTGGCCGCAAGATCGGCATCATCATCGAGCACGGCAACGGGGAGTGCGTCGCCATGGGTAGAGGCGGGGGCAGGATCAGTCATGCGGAGGCTCCGGCCAGCAGCGGCAAGGTGAGGGCAAAGTTCACACAGGGTGCCTCGTCTTCGCGAAAGAGCGTGCCGCCGTGTGCCTCGACGATGGTCCGGGCAATCGCAAGACCGACACCCATGCCCGAGCCGGCGGGCACGGTTTTGAAAGGGTTGGTCACTTCGATACGCACTTCGTCCCGTATGGCGCGCGTGCGAACGGAGACTGTCTCGCCGGGACTGGCGACCAAGGCGTTACGCAGCAGGTTGACGAGGGCCTGTGTGAGCTCGATCTCTTGCGCTTGCACTGCAAGGTCCGCGGCTACGGCTGCGCATTCCAGGCGGCTACCGCTGTTGCGCGCTTCCGCAGCGACGATCTGGCAGGCAGTTTGCACCAGCATTGCAACGGGAAGTGGTGAGGGTTCGTCTACATCGCGTCCGCCAAAGCGGCGCAGGCGGCGCACCAGGTCGGACAGTGCCCGTGCCTTGCGATCCACGAGTGCCGCACTATCCGCGATGTCGGAGCTGAGCCCTTGCGTAACGGTGCGCAGGTGCGCCGCCTCGATGGCGAGGGTGGAGAGGGGCTGGCTTATCTCGTGGATCACCGCGACGGACATGGCGCGCAGGGTCTTGAGCCGCTCGGCCTGGAAAAGCAGGCGGTTGCGTTTGTCGATGAGTGTTCGGGAGGCTCTTTGTGCGTCGGAAAAGCTGCCTGCCAGCCATGTGACAAGGACCACGGCGGCGATGCCAAGATGCAGCTCGAGGCGGGCCGCGTCGTCGAGCTGTCCGGCGGAGTAAGGCAGGAAGACGAGGATTTGCGCCAGGATTGCGAGCCATGCGGCGACGCGTCCATGACGCAGGCCGATCCATGCCCCAGCGAGCAGACCGGGTGCAGGCTGTGCGCCCAACTCGGCGCGCCAAAGCGCTATCGTTAGCAGGAGGCAGCCGCCAATGACCAGTGCGTCCTCGAGAACCGGGCGCAGGGGAGGCGGCGCGAAGCGCATGCGGCGCGGTGCGTCAGTCAGTGCCGCGAGCCAGAGCAGCAGCGGCGCCAGCACGAGGATACCCAGCAGATCGCCGACAGCCAGGCCGGTGAGCGAGATGACAATGTCGATGCCGATACGGTAACGGCCTGCGTCGGCCGGAAGGAAGGCTTCGAACGGCACGACCATCAGTGCATTGAGCGTCGGAGCGGCTACGGCGGCTAGACCCAGGGGCATTGGCGGCAGCGCCAGTATGTCATCGCGACCATGCGAAAGCCGCAGGACGGCGGCAAGCGCCAGTCCATAAGTGAGGCCGGGCCGCATGGCGCCAGTCACGGCTTGCAGCGCGTCCGGCGCGTCCAAATGGAATACGCCGGCCGCGATATCGGCGCAAAGTTCAGCCAGAACCAGCCACGGTGCCAAGCGTGGCCCTCTGCTCCACATTACAGCGAAGCGCAGACCCGCCGCAGGATACCATAGGGAAAAGAACCCGGCCCCGCCCCACGGGCTGGCCGTCCAGTGCAGCAGCGCGAAAGCGACGCCGTAGACGACAAGAAGGGGCACGTCACGCCAATGCAAGGCAACGGCTTGCAAAAGCAGAGCAGTTCGGGACGATGTGGCGCGTAAATCCATCGCAAGGGCATGTGGCAAATGTTGGCCCATGGCGAAACCCGGACGTTCTACGGTTTGATGGAAAGCTAGGTTGGCCGTTGATTTCACTTAGAACGCGATAAATCCCGCGTCGGCCCCTCATTTCAAAAGAAATCCGCTACCGTAGCGCGCCAATTAGGCGTTGGAGCCGGAGTAGGCATTGGCGTGGGCGTGGGCGTGGGCGTGGGTGTAGGCGCGGGGGGCACAGGCGTGCTGTTGACGCCGCTCCCGTCTCCACCACAGGCGGCAAGGGCAAGGGCAAGGGCAAGGGCAAGGGCAAGGGCAAGGGCAAGGGCAAGGGCCGTCCAGGAGGCGGTTGCCGAAAATCGTCCGATTGGTGTAGCCTAGTGCGGTAACCAACCCGCGGATGAGAGCGTGATCAATCGTCGTCGATCAGGCGCCCGCGGCACACCCGCCAAGGTCAATGTAACCGCTGGTCTTGCAGCCGGCGACGGAGTAAACTCGACAGCGTTTCGGATGGCAGTCATGAGAGGGTGTCATTCCGCCCTCAGCCGGAACCGACCCCACCCACTGAACAAATATCGACGCCGGCACTTGCCGGCACATCGCTCGCGAGATTTGCGCGAGAGGTTTCTCGCTCCGCCATGTGGATCGACACCTTGGGCCAAGACCGCTCGTGGGCTTAGCAGCGCGTTGACGAAGTCGGTGTGATCTGATTCAGCCTGGATACGGAAAGAAGGCGGTCAGCGACGATGGCGATGCGACGTGATGGTGATGTGCAGGCGGATCTGATCGTGTCGTGGTCAGATATACCGCGCTCTCCCGGGCACGCCTTTTACGACAAGCTTCAGAAGCTGTTGGTGGATGCAGGGTTCGACCGCTTTGTGGAAGAGGCGTGCCAGGCCTATTACGCGGCGCGGATGGGGGCGCCGTCGGTGCCGCCCGGCCGCTACTTTCGGATGCTGCTGATCGGTTATTTCGAAGGCATTCACTCCGAGCGCGGGATTGTGTGGCGATGTTCGGACTTGCTGTCGCTGCGCGAGTTCTTGCGGTTGACGACACGGGAGAAAGTGCCCGACCACAGCTGGATGTCGAAGACCCGTAGCCGCCTGCCGCATGAAGTTCATGACCAGATTTTTGCCTGGGTTCTGGGGCTCGTGGCAGATCATGAGCTGGTGAAAGCCGAACGGATCGGCGTGGACGGATCGACGATGGAAGCCAATGCGGCGCTGCGCACGATCGTGCGGCGCGACACCGGCGAGACGTATCGTGAGATGCTGACGCGCATGGCCCACGAGAGCCGCTGCCAGCGGGCTGCAGAGGAGCAAGCGATCTGTATTCCTCGCAGTGGAGGCCGAAGGACGGTCTCCACTGCGTGATCGCGGTGAAGCTCAACCCCAAGGCTGTCCCGGAATCTACAGCTGGTAGGGGCAGATATCGTTTCCGCTGCCGATTGCCGCTGGTCGATGGAAGCGGAACCGGTATAAATCCGCAGATACATCCGCTGCAAGAGAGTATGATGGGCCAGTCAAAGGTCAAACCGCCAGGCGAACGGGTGATCCGCGCCCTGCTCGATAAATACGCATGCCCCGTGCCTTACCATGAGGTCAGGACGCGGCTTTTGGGCAGCATTGCGTGTCCGGCGCTCGACGTGATGCCGATGACGGTCATCGCTGGCCTATGGGGAGGGACATTGCCCGAGTTTGAGAGCCTGGATGATGCCAACGCGGTGCTGGGTGCGTTGGCGATGGGATTATGGAACGAACTGGCCGACCATCAGGATCCTCGCAAACCCTTCCGCGCGGTTCGTATCCCCCTCGAACCAACAAGTATCAACCTGGGCAATATGAGAATGGTTCGCGTGCAGGAAATCGAAGGTTTCGTCGACGGCCTGTTCAATGGCGAAGAAGAAGCAGGCCTGCCCGAGCGGGCTCATGAAGCGGTGACCCATCTCGGTGAAATCAGAGCGATGATGGGAGCGGTGGCGGATCTCATCGAGCGGACGCAGGGCGAACCCGAGGATCGCGCGCAGATCAAGGAAACGATCAAGCACTTGCGCGTGATGACCGAGATCATGGAGACCGAGATTCACGCCGCCGTCCTTTCGTGCACCGCTGCAAGAGTTCAGGGACTTCCGGGCCTCGCCATGCCGTGGGAAACGCGGCATTGACCTTTGACGAGGACGCAGAACAGCGGCTCCGCGAGAAACTGCGCAAGATCGAGGCCCTGTTCGCAGGCGCGGCCACCGCAGGGGAAAAAGCCGCCGCCGGCGCTGCCGCCGATCGCATCCGGCGGCAATTCACCGAGACCAGGGAGCGAGAGACGTCGGAGGAGTTCAAATTCTCCATCCCCGATCCCTGGTCACGGCAATTGTTCACCGCCCTTTGCCGCCGTTATGGGCTCAGACCATTCCGCTATTCGCGCATGCATCGCCAGACGGTGATCGTGCTGGCGCCGGCCAGTTTCATTAATCGGGTGCTGTGGCCCGAATTCGACGAACTCAGCGAGGCGCTCTCGGCCCACCTGCTCGAGATCACCAATCGGATCATTCGGGAGGAAGTCTACGCGACCACCGGAGAGGCCGACGAAGTTCCCGAGCCCGCGCGGTTGCGGTAGCACGGCGGGATTGCCGATCGCTTGCGGTGTCATTTCGCCCGGAACCCGAACGGACCCGGTCAAGATCGCGGAACTGCGTTTGCAGCAGCCTTTTTCTCTTTGGCCTATCCTGCCTAAAGCCTTGAGTTGGCGATCAAGAAAATGACGGCTGCGAGGCATCGGTATCAGCTGGGCCGTGCCTCGCAGCCGCGTCAACATCGCGCGGCATCAGAAAAAAGGCAAGTCGCTGCAGCGCAGCATAGCTTGCCAAATATTAACCCACCTTCGTTATCCTGGGAACCATCGATTTATTGAGTGAGGCAGTAATGCGCGGAAGGCCAAGGCTCACGGTCACCGACGTCCGGCAGGGGACCCGTCACCCCGTCGATCACAAGGCTGCCGCCGAGCATTCCCGGCTAGGGGAGGTGGTCCTGCATGTCGTGAACGTGTCGGCGCAGGGGTTCATGATCCGGGGCGAACTCGCGCTGGAGCGGGGCGAGAGGATCGAGGTCCAGCTACCGCTGATCGGCCGCATCGAAGCACATCTTGTCTGGTCCCATGACGACCGCGCCGGATTTCAGTTCGAGCGTCTGATCCGTCCCGATGACTTCTCGAAATTGGTGGACACGCTCCAGCCTAATCCTCGCCTGCGGCCCTGATGGCGACGAATGGCGCGGCACACGCAGCCACTGGCGGGGATCGCGTCTCGCGTCGGTAGAAATCAAGACGCAGATTTGGTATCGCGTGGGTCGCAGCGCTTGAAGATAAGTGCGAGGGCCATGTTTTGAAACTGACGCAAGCCTATCGGTGGGGGATCAAGGCCGCACAGGCCGCAATGTCCCCAACATCGAACCCTTACCGGAATTCGGCGGCCCGGGCATCCTGGGAAGCAGGCTATGCGAGCGAACGCTTCGCCGCCGTGCGTCCGTCAAAACTGCCGATGTCATAACTGCTACCGGCGGAACGTGGGCCGGGCTCGTTCACTGCCTTACCATTCGATAGACCTCGGATCGCATGCGATCGACTTCCGCGATCGCGGCCTCGAACGCGCAGAAATCGTCGGTGAAATCCTGCTTTTCCCTCATCGCCGCTATGATCCGTTCCTGGATGGCAAGGGCGGCTTCCTCGGCCCGGTGTAGCTCGTCCGCAACGGCGCGACCTTCGGGGGAGCGCCGGGCCAGGATGTCGGCCCAGGCTTCCCCGCTGCCATTGGCTTCCCAGTATCGCGTTGGCATCGGTCAGGCCCCCAAGCTGCTCGGAGTTGCCTTGTACCATTGCTCTAGGATCCAGCCAACGGGCAGCGGCGAAACTGCGGCGCTCGATGCGCCAGCTTTGATCAGGCCTGGATGGGAACGGCCGCATCGATCAGGCCTTTGCCCATGAGGGATTTTGCGACATCAGAAGCATGACCTTGAGCAATGCTGCATCGGGCCAAGGTGAGAAGCGTCCACTGGTCGACGTAGCGCTTAGGCCCGCAGCGGCGACGGCGCGTTGCGCCTGGCACTGCCTCGCGCGGGATGCCAGCCTGCTCGAACGCAGCGTTCAATGCATCGACTTGAGCCTGCGTGAAGCCGGCGCCTTTTGCGGATCGGGCGGCATCGAAGATGGGAGTTCTGGAATTCACATTAAATATCCTTCATGGTACGGGGCGCGATGGGTAGAAAACTGGATCTTACCGGAGCGCGATTTGGTCGTTTGATCGTGATCGACGAGGCGCCGGCCAAGGGTGGGCGGACAGCTTGGCGTTGTGCTTGCGATTGCGGCGGCACTGCTGTTTCGAACACCTCGAACCTTCGTAGCGGCCATTCGCAAAGTTGCGGATGCATGCAAAAAGAACGCACGTCGCAGGCAAACTTTCGCCATGGCGACAAACGATCTCCCGAGTACTTGGCTTGGGTCTCCATGAAAACCAGGTGCTACAACGAGAGCAGCCCGCAATTTCATTTGTGGGGCGGAAGAGGCATAAAGGTTTGCGATGAGTGGCGAGAAAGCTATGAGACCTTTCTCGTTGATATGGGCAGACGACCCACTGCACTTCATTCGCTTGTTCGTTCGGATGACGATGCCGATTACTGTCCAAAGAATTGTCGATGGGGCACAAGAAGCAAACAGCTTATTAATCAGCGTCGAAGTCTGAGAATACGATATCGTGGCGAAGAAGTCGGGCGCAGCGAGTTCGCGGCTAATATCGGGATAAATCCGCAAACTGTTTATTTCCGGATGCATCGCGCTGGCCTGAAAGGGCCAGTGGTGGACGGGAACTTGATCGCTTAGCTTGACTTTGTACGTTTTTGGTCAGGTCCAGGTCCAGAAGATACTGTTTTCAGCGATGTGGTCGAGGGCTTGATCGAGCGGCAAGACGCTTCCACCCCCATGATGCGAAATTCCGGACAGGCAGCGACCGCCCCCGAAGTTGCCGTCCAGCGCCTAGCTTGGCGTTCCTGAAATCTGACATCCCGGCACGCGTTTCGTGGCGGGAGGAGCTGATCGAAAAGGCAACGCCGAGTGGGCCGGCGACGCGCGGCGATGGTCCAACGGCAGACATTGCCGACGGAACGACGGCCGGTCGCTCCATAATGGTGGCCGAGGACCGGCAGGTTCGCTACATCGGGGACGGTGGCTCCTCCGCGGTCCGCCGCTCCAGGGATCGATCAGTCATGTCCTCGCGTCGCCGTATCGTCCGTCCTTCCATCGTTGCGGCACTGCTGCTCATCGGGCTCCCGGCCCCCGGCGCAGTCGTCCATGCACGCCCGGACACTGACGCTGGGTTGGCTGCGACGGTAGTTCCGATTCAGGTGCAGTCAGGTCACGTATATGTTGATGTGGAGATCAATGGCGAAGGCCCGTTCCATTTTCTGTTCGACACGGGCGCATCGAACATCCTGACCCCCAAAATGGCAGAGCGCCTCGGCCTTGCGGTCCGCGCCAATGTCGAGGCGACAGGCACGGGAGGGGCGCAGGCCGGCGGTTCGACGACAGTGGGGTCAGTCCGGTTGGGCGATGCGATGCTGAGCTCCCAGACCTTCTATGTGCTGGACCTGCCGCCGGGAACATCCGACGACGCCCCCGTTGATGGCCTGATCGGATTCGAGTGGCTCGATCGGTTTCTGACACGACTTGATTATGCCTCCGGGAAGCTCACTTTCTATACCGCCAAGGAGGCTCGTTATACCGGGGCGGCCACTCCCGCTCGCCTCTCGTTCCGCGGGAGGACGCCGCAGATCGACGGCAAAGTCGATGGGATTTTCGGACGTTTCTCGATCGACACCGGTAGCGCAGGGTCGCTGACCCTGTCCGCGCCGTTCGTCGCCGATCATCATCTGGCTAAGCACTACAATGCCGGGGCTCGCATGATGTCGGCGCGTGGTATCGGCGGGCCGGTCTATTCGCTGCCGGCCCGCGCTGAGCTACTAGACCTTGGCACCGCGACCGCGAAACGGCCGGTGACGTTCCTGTCACAGCAACGGACTGGTACCTCAGCCCGCAAGGATACAGCCGGCAATATCGGCTTCGGCGTCCTGAGACAATTCACGATCATCTTTGATTATCCGCGAAGACAGATCTACTTCGAACCGAATGCGAATTGGGCCAGCCTGATCTCGCCGATCGCTCCGGCCTGCGACTCGAACGAAGCGACACGGCATTCACGGTCGCGTTCGTGGTGGAGGGAAGCCCGGCCAGCGAGGCAGGCCTGCAGGTGGGCGACCGCATCGTCGCTGTCAACGCAGCCCCGTCCGTCAGCCTCGCTCTGGACGAGGTGCGCAGCCTGCTGAAGGGCGCCATCGGCTCCCAGGTTTCGCTATCACTCGACCGTGGGCCGGTCGTCGTTCTCCTCAGGGACCTATAGCGCGTTATCCGCCACCGCGACGGCGAGCCGATAAGCCTCCGCATTTCCATCTTTCCATCGCTTTCAGGACGGCAGCTATCACGCCCCTAAGCGCCAATCTGCGCCTTTCCGGTCACGCCCAAAGTCGGACATTGCGTGAGGAGCAAATAACTTACGGTTTTGGCTTCCACCACGCCAGCAGTACAAAAAACGCTCCGCCCAAAAACGCAGAGAGAGCCACCCAGCCCGCTATGAACGGTAAGTCAGGGGCACAGTAGTCAAAGCATAAGGTGTTTGGCCCCCTCGATGGGGTTTTACCGCCAAAAACACTCACGAAGTGATCCCAATACTCCCCACCCATTACCGCTGCGGTAATATATGACCGGACGATCCATGCTTGGATTAGCCCAGAAACAAGGGCAATGCCTGACAAGATCAGTGCTGCCGGCAGCCTTTTGTCTCGCCGCAACTCATGCCTCCCCCGAAGTACCAATGGATGATATTAAGTCTCACACCGCCCGCTCACCACCCAAAAATCGCCGATCAGCGACATTCCGGACACGCCCTCTTTGCTGCCGTACCTTTTCGTGTCAGGAATGAAGCATGAGCGACGAAATCTTCATCGAGCGTATCTTCGAAAGCAGTGATGAAAGTATCACGGCACGTTTCTTTCGCCCCACCTTGGCTCCCGGCGGCGAGTATCAGTGTCGTTGGGTGATATTATGGCCTGCCCGGGTTCAGCAACTCCGTGCGTTTGGGTCGGATGGTGTTCAGGCGTTGATGTTGGCTATGAAATCTGCCCACACCGAGCTTATGGAAAGCGACCTCTACAAGTCAGGCAAGCTGACCTACGCAGATCAGTATGACTTGGACCTACCGCCTAGTTGGGGTGAGGGGCAGCTTTATGTGCCCCCCGAACCAGATGGCATTTAACACCCCCATTCCCGGACATTCAACCAGAGGTGGTCGGCTTCCGAAAGCAGCCGTCCATTCACGTAGCGTGGGCTAGCGTAGGCCTACGCCCATATTCTGCGATGCCCGATATAGGGAAACGTGAAAGCCATGATATCAGCAGCTTTGAATCTGGCGGGTTAGGCAAATTGACGAAAAATGGCTGCTCCTGAAACTCCCATGCTTCCCGCTCGCATGGTGATCCCCGCGTTGGCGGCCGAAACCGAGATCGTCACCGTCGTCGCTCCGTGCGGCGCCGGCCTGCCTCGCCGGACGGGCGGGTATGCGATCGACCGCGTTGTCGAGCTTAGGGGCGCAACTGTGCACCTCTGTGCACCATAGCCGTCCCAATCACCTCGTCACGACGCAGCGCCGTCTTGGCAAGATTTTTGTTGGTCGCTGGTTTCGCGTGAGTATCAATCACCTCAGGGCTGTAGTTCCTTCACCCCACTAAGTCTAAGTGTAAGCCAGAGCCGCTCAAGTGACGCGGTGCGCCTGTATCAGGAGGATTTCGCACAACGTCTCTGCGTGCTCTTCAACCGCAAGTAGACGCGGAGCTATCGATGCATGTTTTTAGCACTGACTTTGCTCGACAAGTGCCTTCGTCCTGCGGTAAGCCGTTGATTGAATTTCGGGGGTGTTACATGGTTGAAAATATGTCGTCGGCGCGGCGAGTGCGCGTGCGCGCGTTGCAGACGAGCGCTTTGGTAATGACGCTGACGCTTGCTGCCCCTGCTTTTGCGCAATGCGTGCCAGACCCGACGCTGGCGAATAGCATCACCACTTGCACCGGTACCGACGTCGACGGCATCCGTGTGACGACGTTAGGCACGACGGTGTCCGTCGTCAGCGGTGCGACTGTCTCCAATGCGGGTGGATCGGCGATTACGATCGAGGTGCCCAATACCGTTCCGATGATCAGCGAAACCGTCGTCGTATCTGGGCAGGTTGACGGTGGCACGCAAAGCGGCATCGCGCTGCTGACCGGACCGGCTTCGACCTATAACGGTAGTACAACACGGCTTGCGCTGACTGTGACGGACGGTGCGACGCTGTCGGGGACGACCGGACTTGCCATGGGCCAGACCGGCGGCAGCCTTTATGGCATGCTGCTTGCTACCGTGGACAATGCCGGCACGATCTCGGGATCCAGCAGCGTAGCGCTGCGCGGCGACGTCGCCACGACGGCCTACGGGTTCACAACAGCCTGGTCGGCATTTGATGCCATTACCAACCGGATGACTGGCAGGATTTCGGGCAGCATCGTCGGCCCGGTCGCAGCGCTGGACAATGCCGGATTGATCGACGGCGGTAGCGGCAGTGCGTTGACGACCGGCAATGCGGACACGCGCTATCCCTATACTATCAATCCCGGCACATGGACCAACAGTGGAACGATCCGATCGAACGGCACGGCCGCAACGATCGTGAGCGCAACGATCAGTACGCTGACCAATAGCGGCACGATCGCCAATGCGGGCACTGGCGCCGCGCTGTCGTCGTCGTTCCTGGTCGTGCAGAACCAGGCTGGCGGCCAGATTTCCAGCGGCGGCACTACGGCCATCGACGGCACCGGCTATCTCAATCTCGTCAACCGCGGGACGATCACGGGCAGCGTCCTAACCGGTAACAGCAGTAGCCTGATTGATTCATCGCAAGGCCGGATCAACGGCTCGATCATGTTCGGCTCCGGCAATGACACTCTGGTGGTCGGCTATGACGGCACCGCAACCCCGGTAACCGGCATTACAGGCACTATCGACGCCGGCCGTGGCATCAATACACAGCAGCTCGCAATCGGCAGCGACACGACGATCGTCACGCCGATCGCATTGTTGACCGGCTTCGAGCAATTCGCCATTGCCACCGACAAAGGCGTGACGACCACGCTGGGTACGGGTTTCGTCGCACCCACGACAATCCAGGTGGTCGGCGCAGGATCCTTCGTCAACCGTGCGGCGATTGCCACGACTGGGACGGCGTTCGTCTTGAACGGCGTATCATCGCCCGAAATGCAGCGCTTCAGGAACGAGGGGAGCATCCAGACCGGCAGCGGATCGGCCTATGCCATCAATGGATTTTCCTCCGAGATCGTTAATGCTGGCTCGATCGTTTCAGCGGGAGGCGGCATCACCAGTTCTCAAGCCCGTGTTGTTAACGCCGGCACAATCGCCGGCGTCGACACCGGCGTCGAGATTTCCGGCAACAGTTTGACCAACAGCGGGACGATACGCTCGACCGCAGGCGTCGGCGTGCGTCTCAGCGGCAATGTCGGCACTCTTTCGACCAATAGTGGGACGATACAAGGTGCCCAGGCCGGTGTGCAGACCAGCGCGTACCTGGCCAACACCGGATCGATTACGGCAATCAACAGCAACGGTGTTGCGGTGGTGCTCGATGCATACGGCGTGGTGTTCAACAATGCAGGCGGAGTCATCGGCAATGGCGGCCAGGCGATTACCGGAACGTTGTTTAACGAATCCGTCGTCAACGCCGGCACAATCAACGGCCAGGTTTCACTGACCTATGCCGACCAAGGCCGCAGCAGTCAGCGCTATATATCGCAGGCCGGAGGCGTACTGAACGGCAATCTTGTGTTAGGCTCCGGGGGGCTCTTGTTTACCGATCTGGTTAACACGGGCCCCGGTCTGTTCGCGGGCATCACGGGCTCCGTTACCGCGACTAGTGGCGCGATGCTGCGCTACCGCGTGGCGGGCGCGCAATCCGCCGTTCTCGGCCCGATCGGCCCGTTCGCGAATGCCGCATATGAGTTGACCGATGGCGCAACGTTAACGCTGACCGCGCCAGGGACGATAACGCAGCAGGTGCTGGTCGCCGGTACCGGCAGCATCGACCTTTATGCCGATCTGACGAGTAACACGGTCACGTCCGCGCTTGCCGTGGACAGTATACTGGCCACCCAGGCTTCTTACGGCAGCCCGACAGGCGTGCTCGCGATCAGCAGCCACGGCACCATCACTGTCGCGCGCACGATTGGCGGTGCAAGCGGGGGGGCGGGCGTAAGCCTCGGCGGGGACGACAGCTTCATAAATTTCGGCACGATCACCGTTACCGATCGCAATGCGAACGCAAACTCGGCCGGTATTGTTGGCGGGGTTAGCAGCGGTAGCGGGACAGTCACCAACGCCGGCTCGATCCTGCTCGACGGCGGTATCGGCATCTCGGGCGCCAAGGTCACCAATACCGGCATCATCGCGCAGGTCGACGGAGGTGCCGCCGCGCGCGGTGTCGTCGCTGGAACGCTTGACAACCGCGGCACCATCCGTGTCGGCGGCGTCGCGGCAACCGCTTACAATCGCGGGCAAATCGTCAATTCGGG
Source organism: Novosphingobium sp. P6W (assembly GCF_000876675.2). Taxonomy (GTDB): domain Bacteria; phylum Pseudomonadota; class Alphaproteobacteria; order Sphingomonadales; family Sphingomonadaceae; genus Novosphingobium. The sequence continues at coordinate 136,612 of NZ_CP030355.1, read as the reverse complement.
CGTCTTGGCAAGCACCGGCGGCATTGCCATTTCTGGCAACGACACCTCTACCTCCGCTGCTATCACCAACGCATCCGGAGGCACGATCACCGGGACTGGCGGAACCGCGGTGCGTCTATATTACGGCACTTTCACCAACGCTGGCGCGGTAAATGGCTCCGTCGATATGGGATATGGTTTCCCGTATTACTCCGGCGCGCCGACGCGGTCCTTGGCCAGCAGCACATTCGTAGCTGCCGGGGGCACGATCACGGGCGACCTGCTCTTCGGCGATGGCAGCGATCTGCTGCTCCAGACCGGGGATACGCTAGGGGTCTCGGGCATCGTCGACGGCGGTGCGGGACGCGACATTTACGGCCGCGTGCTTGACAGCAGCGGCGCGATAGCGATCGACTTCGCCGGCCTTCGTAACTTCGAGGACGCGTTGATCCAGGCGGTGGGCTTGGACACGGTTGCTACCGTTACGGCGCCGAGTCCGTTCACGGGTGACCTGTATCTTGCAGGCAACGGCAGTATTATCAACAAGGCAGTGATTGCGGGCCGGATGACAACCGAGTTGCCGTACGATCTATCCAATCCGTTCGAAACCAACCCGTTGTTTCCTGCCGACCAGACGTTGGTGTCAATCACCAACGCCGGCTCGATCGCGGGGGGGGCCTCTGTCAGGGCGGCATCATTCACTAACACCGGTGCAATCGGAACCGCCGCACTTGCGAACAGTGCGGTGTCGATCAGCCAGTCGTCTGCGGTGAGCTTCAACAATAGCGGGACGCTCGAAAACGACGGGAGCAGCGATACTGTCTTCGTCTACGCTTCGGATATTACCTTTGCCAACGGCGGAGGAATTTCGGCAGCTGCAGACAATGTCGCGGTGTCCCTGCAGGGCTATTACAATGGTTCGGTCAGGGCGACGAACAGCGGTATCATCGCGGGGGGGCTTACTGCGTCTTCCTATGGATACGGATACTATGACACTACCCCACCACCGGCGTCGGTTTCGCTCGCCAACAGCGGCACAATAACCCGCGCGTCTGGAACTGCCGTTGCGCTGTTCGTCGATAGCAGCATCACGGCCGGCACCGTGTCATTGAACAATTCGGGTACGATCGAAGCGACCGGCAACGGTGGCATCGGTGCCTTGATCGATGCCGCCAGCCAATCGGCTGCCGGTAATCGAGCGCTTGACGTCGTCAATTCGGGCACGATCCGCGCCAATGGCGACACTAGCATAGCGCTCCTACTCGACGGCAATGGCCCTGCCATGGCCACGCTTGTCAATGCGAGCGGTGGCCTGATCGAAGCGACCGGCACGGGATCTACCGCGATCTTGTCCTACAATGCTGGACTCGACCTGACCAATGCGGGCACGATCCGCACCGGCAGTGGTACCGGGCGGGTGGATATGTCCGGCGATTTCTCTGGCGCGATCCAGTTGATCGGCAGCGCGGACGGCCGCATCGTCAACACCGGCACGATTATCGGTTCGATCGGTCTTGCCGAAGGCAATGACGCAATCGAGAATCATGGACGCATCGAAGGTGATGTGTTCCTCGGGCTTGGCGACGACAGTTTCCTGCAACTTGCGAGTGCAACTCTGCTCGGCACTGTCGACGGCGGTGCCGGGCTGGACCATCTCATCGTCGATGCCACCGGCGGCGGTGCCGTTAACGGCGACCAGTTCATCAACTTCGAGCGCTTCAGCCAGATCGGCCAGGGCAGTGTCGCCTATTCGGGCAGTTTCCACTTCGATACGATCGGTGTCTCGATGGGCACCGTTACGATCGCGGCAGGAGAGACTCTGGCGAGTAACGGCCCCATCACTTTGACCGGCTCGGACGCAGCCGAAACAGTGACTAACAACGGCACGATCGCGGGTTCGGTCATGCTGCTGGGCGGCAACGACCGCTTCATCAACGCCGGCATGGTCGATGGCGCCGTGTCGCTGGGCGACGGCGAGGATGAATTCGTCGAGCAGGCCGGCAGTCATGTGGTCGGCGGCGTGAATGGCGGCGCAGGCAACGATCTCTACACGATCGTCCTGGCCGGGAATCATTCGGGTCTTGGCGCCCGGACCGGGTTCGAGCGATTGGGCATCACTGGCTCGGGTACGCTGTCGCTGACACTCGATCAGAGCTTCGACGAGATCACGCTGGCCGGCACGGAACTGAACCTCGCACTGGCTGGCTACACCGTTGGGGCGGTGACGGGATCGGCGGCTGCCGAAACGTTGAGCGTTGCTGGCGATATCGCCAGCATCTCGCTCGGCGCAGGTGACGATCGCCTCACGCTGGGTACGACGCGCGCTACAGGTCGCTACGATGGCGGCGCGGGTAACGATACGGTGCGCTTCGATGCGCTGACGCCGGTAACGCTGGCGGGCTCGGCGACGGGCTTCGAACAAGTCGAGCTCGCCAGTAGTGCGCTGACCGTGGAGGGAACGCTTGGTACGGCCGGGGCTGCTCTCTCCTTCGGCGCCGGAGACCAGCGGATCATTGTCGCGAACGGTGCTACGCTTGCCGGCATGGTCGACCTCGGGGCTGGCGACGACAGCGTCCGCCTTGCCGCAACCGGGACGGTGAACGGGACGATTTCTGGCGGTACCGGTACCGATGTCGCGACGATCGAACTGGCGGGCAATCGTACGCTCAGCGACGCCTTGTTGAGCGGCTTCGAGACGCTCGCTATCGAAGGCGCTGGCATGTTGTCGCTAAGCGGTGGGCAGGCGTATGACCGCGTGCTCGCGAGCGGCAACCTGACGATCGCGGCAGGCGCATCGCTGGTTGCGCCCCATGTAGTGTTCGCAGAAGACAACAACCGCTTCACGATCTCCGGCACCTTCGCCGGCTCGGTGGACGGCGGCGCTGGCACTGACGCGATCGCCGTATCGGGAGGCAGCCCAGCTGCGCCGGTTGCCTTCGGCTCCGTTGCCAATGTTGAGGCTTTTACTATGTCAGGCGGCTTTGCGACGGTGTCGGGTATGGCAGCGTTCGGTAGCACCGACCTGACCGGGGGTAGGCTCGTCGGCTTGGCGGGGTCGACGATCGGCGCATCGCAGATTTTTGTCCGTCAAGGCGCGACCTTTGGGTCTGCCGGGACGGTCAACGCCAACCTTACGGTTGCAGGTACGCTAAGCCCCGGGGCATCGCCCGGTACGATGACAGTGAATGGCAACGTAGCGCTTCAATCCGGCTCGGTATCGCTGTTCGAGATCACGCCCACGGTGTCGGACAAGTTGGTAATCAACGGCAGTCTGTCGATCGCGCAAGGAGCCACGCTTCAGATCGTCGCTGCCCAAGCGGTAACGCCGGGCCAATCGCTCGACCTGATCACCGTCAGCGGAGGCATCACCGGCAGCTATACCAACGTCGTCAAGCCTGCCTCGCTGTTCGGCTTCGTCGTACAGCGGGAGAATACGATCTCGCTGCTTGGCCAGTTCCTCAACGATCCTGGATACACTCCGCAGGTCCGGGGCGCGATCGACTACGTAAACGGCGTGCTGGTGAGCGGTGCGGCTTCTGACGCGCTGCTCACAGCCGTGCCGGATTTGGTGACCGCCTCAGGAGCGTCGGATCAGGCCGCCTTCGCGCGGCTGACACCAGAGGCCTACGCCTCGGCCACCCAGATCGCCGTGGAGCAGGGACTCGAGCTGGCGAACGTTGGCCGAAGCGACGCTTTTGCGCCGCGTACCGACGGTTCGGGAGCCTACACCTTCGCCAGCGCACTGGGCAGCACCCGCACGCTGGAAAGCGGCACGCACGGGACTTCGAAGGCTCGCACAAACGGCTATGGCTTCCTCGGCGGCATCGGGTGGGGTGGCGAGGAGTGGTCGCTCGGCGCGTTCGTGGGCTATCTCGATAGCCGACAGACGCTTGCTCCGCTCGGTGCCCGCACCGAACTCGATGCAGTGGTTGCAGGTATCCATGGACGCTGGAGTGAAGGTAGCCTGGGTATAAAAGCGACCGTGGCCTACAACGGCGGCAATGCCACCACCCACCGCGCCCTGCCAGGTGGATCAGCCAGGGGAGACTATGATCTCAAGGGCTGGATCGCTGATATCAGCCTCGACTACGCGGCGCCGCTCGGACCCGACTGGACGGTACGCCCGAGCCTGGGCATGACCGCGATCCGCGTCACCCGTGAGGGTGTGGCGGAGACTGGCGGCAGTGCCTATGCCCTCGACGTGGCGGGCGAACGCGATCATGCGCTGTTCGTCGATGCAGGGATGACCTTCCAGGGCGGGATGCGCAAGGAAGCGGCGTTGCGGCCTTATCTCACGCTTGGCGTTCGCTACCAAGTCGAAGGTCGCACCCCTCATGCTCTAGCCGCGCTGGACGGCGGCGGATTTGGCCTTGGCGCCGCAGGAGCCTTGCGCGCGCCCGTTGTGGCCTCCGCAACAGTGGGGTCGGATCTGGTGGTATCCTCGCGCTTGACCCTGTTCGGCGCTCTTAGCGGCGAGGCGGGCAATGCCGACAACCTCGCCAGCGGTCGTGTCGGGCTGCGGTTCGCGTTTTAAGGCGGCGGCCTTCGGGGGGCGGTCCAGGCTCAAGGTTTCCGCCCCTTCGTTACTATCTGCCCAAGCGGCAGGATGTTTCTACGCGGGGCTTACCCCGCCGCGCACGACAATGCTTCTTCGGTCCACTGGTTGAGGTTCTCGCCTACCAGCTCTGCCGCCAGCGCTGCCTTGCGGCGCGCTTACGAGCTGACGTGGAACATCATCTTGCCTGAATAGGGGCGCTGCGGCTCTTTGCCGATACGGGCGCAGGTATCGAGGTATTAGTCGACCGCTTCGTGGAAGGCCGTGCGCAGGCCTTCCATGGTGTCGGCATGAAACCCCACGCCGTCGCGGATGCTGGCGATCTGGCCGAACAGGATGCCGTCTTTGTCGTCGTATTCGACGCGCGCCGAGTAGCCCTTCCAGATCATGACGTTGTTCATGGTTCAATTCCCAACCGGATCAGGAAGGCGCGTGCGGCGCGGACCTGATAGCGGTTTGCTTCCTTCGCTGGATTAGGTCTACGCCCATATTTCACGATTCCCCAATATAGGGAAACGTGAAAGCCATGATATCAGCAGCTTTGAATCTGGTGGGTTAGGCAAACTGACGAAAAATGGCTGCTCCTGAAACTCCCATGCTTCCCGCTCGCACGGTCATCCCCGCGTCGGCGGCCGAAACCGAGATCGTCACCGTCGTCGCTCCGGGCGGCACCGGCCTGCCTCGCCGCACGGGGGGGTATGCGATCGACCGCGTTGTCGAGCTTACCCGCCTCATCACCAACCTGCTGGCGGCCGGCTCGCGCATCGACAAGCTAGCTTACCGCAAGAGCCTCGAGGCCCGAGCGCCGGCCAGCGTGAAGGCGCTCGCCAATGACTTGGCCTGCTATGCCGGGTTCAGTGCGCGCGCCGGCGGCCTAGGCCTGCCCGCCGATGAGGCGCGCATTGTTGCCTTCGTTGAGGATTGTGAAAGGCGCGGACTCAAGCCTGCCACGGTCGGCCGGCGTCTGGCGTCGCTGGCTACCGTCCATGGCCTGCTGGGGGCCGCCAATCCGGTTGCCGGACCGATCGTCCGTGATGCGCTGCGCGGTTTTCGCCGGCGCTTCGGGGCCGGCCAGCGCCAAGCGGGGGCGCTGCGCTACGGCGAGGGGGTAGGAGGCGAGACGCCAAAGGGATTTACCTTGAGTGCGCTGCTCGAAGCCTGTCCCGGTAATGTCGCGGGCCTGCGCGATGCGGCACTGCTGTCGGTCGGCTACGATGCCGGGCTTCGGGTCTCCGAACTGGTGGCGATCTTCTGCGAGCACATCACCAAGCAGGACGATGGTTCGGGATTGTTTGTCATTCCGCGCTCGAAGACGGATCAGGAGGGCAGGGGGGCGACCGCTTGGCTGTCGCCCGACACGATGCGACGCGTCGCAGGCTGGCAATCTGAGGCGTGCGTTGCGCAGGGACCGCTGTTTCGCCGGGTGGCCGTCATACGGACCCAGGCGCGTCCGGCAAGGCGCGCCCGCGCCTTGTCTGAGTTACAGGGGAACGCGCGCTGGGACCTGACCGCGCTTCAGCCGGAGCCGGCGCAGCCCGCAGCGGTCACCTATGCGATCGGCGAGACGGCGCTGACCGCGGCAGCGGTACGCCAGATACTCAAGCGTACCGCGCGCCGCGCCGCGAACGAAGGCTTGGTTGCGTTGTTTGGCGCGGAACTCGATGCTGCTATCGCTGCTTTGAGCACCCATTCGCTACGCGTGGGTTTGACTCAGGACCTTTTCGCCAGCGGCGAGGATGCCGGGCCGATTGCCCAAGCGCTGCGCTGGACCTCGACCGCTACCGCGCTGCGCTATGGGCGCAATCTGCTGCCATCTTCCGGCGCGACGGCGCGGATGCTCAAGAACGTTCGCGAATAGCGGGCCGCAGGTGGGCCGGCTACTGATCGCCGGCCGTTCGTGAGTGCGCTGGGACGGAGCCGTATTGTAGGACGACCAGCGGGCCGCAAAGATACCCGATGTTAACTAAACCGGAGCAGCGTGACGGCTTAATTGAGCGAACCGGCTAATGATTTGGAAGCAATTGCAGCAGATTGATCAAAACTCGGATGTGATTCTGCGGGCACAGTACGCAAACCTGCGATCCCAGATTCCCATGATGTACGCGCTCATGTTCATCAACTCAGCCTTTCTGGGGTTCGTAACATACGGTGAAGTTAGCGAGCTCCTCAGCCTGGCTGTTCCTGCCGTCCTGGGAATGCTGATCGCAGTGCGAGCAGGCCTTTGGCTGTCACGCCCGTCCGAGGCCCCAAGCCCAGCAGAAATACGGCGGTACCTTAATGGCACGCTTGTTGCTTCCGTTCTCGTTAGCGCAGCGTTTGGTGGATGGGGCTTTATCCTTTTGGGCGAAGTGGGCGCATTTCGGGATACGGCGATAGCTCTTTACGTCTTCGTCGGGTCGATCAGCTGTTGCTACTGCCTGCAAGCCTTCCCCTTGGCAGGATGCTTTGTCCTGTTTTTCGGTGCCTTACCGGTTACCGCAAAACTGCTCGTGTCAGATAGTTGGTATATGGCTGGAATAGGCGTCACATTTTTGCTGGCTGCAGCGATAATCTTGCAATCGCTGGCAAAAGGTTATGGCGCTTTCAAGGATGTCCTTCAGTCCCGCGCCGAGATGGGCAATTTGATCAATGCGCTGCAACAGAGCGAGGAGCACTACCGGCAGTCTGTGGCGTTGAACCCCCAGATTCCCTGGATCAGCGACCCCACTGGTTGGTTGATCGAGTTGAGCCCCCGGTGGGCCGTCCTTACGGGAATGAGCGTCGATCAAGGTTTGGGCTGGGGATGGACAAACGCCGTCCATCCCGACGATCTGGAACATGTCCGGCAGCTGTGGGGGCGAGTCCTGGCAAGGGTCGGCGAAGAAGAGGCCGATACTCGATACCGCTTGCTGCATGCCAACGGAACCTATCGCTGGTTTCGGGCCCGCGCTTTCCCAAGGCTCGGCGAGCGAGGCGAGGTCATCTCATGGTACGGCAGCCTCGAGGACATTGACGACCAGCTCCTGGCAGAACAAGCCTTGCAGACGAGTGAAGAGCGATATCGCCTGGCGTCCCTGGCGACGAACGATGTCATCTGGGATTTTGCCATGGGTGAGGACCGCGTCAGCTGGAACGCGGCTGCAGCTGACGTTCTGACCTATCCTGACATCGCCTTGGGAACCGGGTTGGCCTGGTTTTTAGAGCGCGTCCATCGTGATGACCGACAACGAGTGGTGGAGCAGTTCGATTCTGTGCAACAGGAATCGCTTACCCACTGGTCGCAGGAATTCCGGTTCCTGGCCGGTGACGGCAATTACCTGGACCTGGCGGCCCGAAGCTACGCCGTGCGGGATGACAGCGGGCGCGTGACTCGCATCATTGGCTCGCTGAGAGATATCACCAGCCAGAAACACTACGAGAGCAGGCTATTGTGGGGTGCACACCATGACGCCCTGACGGGCCTGCCGAACCGTGCTTTTTTCACTGAGCATCTCGCAGCCTCACTGAAAGTGGCGGTCAGCACAGGTAGCCAAGTTGGTCTGGCGGTGCTGGATGTGGATCGTTTCAAAACGATCAACGACAACTTCGGCCACGATGCCGGTGATGCTTTGCTACGAGAAATTGGTGATCGGCTCAGACGGGCGGCGCCGGAATCAGCCACAGTGGTCCGCCTTGGGGGAGATGAATTTGGCATCATCTTTTTCGATCGGGACGTGCAGAGTGCTGACGAAGGCGGGATCGGCGAACTCCTCGCTTCGGCTTCCGCACCCGTCCTGTTCAACGGTCGGCAACTGGTGGTGGGGCTCAGCGCAGGATACGCGGTGGCTGTAGAGGATGGCTCAACTCCAGAGGAGTTGCACAAGAGCGCGGACCTTGCCTTATACGCAGCAAAGGCGGAAGGCTTCGCAAGCGTACACCGTTTTCAGCCCGCACTTCGGGCGGCTGCCGAACGCGAGACGCAGATGCTTCATGACGCCCGTCAGGCTTTGCACAAAAACCTGATCGTTCCGTTCTATCAGCCCAAGGTTTGCCTGAAAACGGGCGAGTGCACCGGTTTCGAGGCATTGCTGAGGTGGCACAACGGTCAAGGGTTGCGCTCCCCTGCGGGCATAGCTGCGGCCTTCAATGACCCGGCCCTGGCGGTGCAACTAACAGATAGGATGCTCGATTGCGTCATCAGCGACATAATGTCCTGGCGGCATCAAGGTGTTACTGTGGGACCGGTCGCCATCAACGGGTCCGCTGCTGACTTCAGGCGCGGCGATTTCTCGGACCGTCTCTTGAGCCGCCTGGATCGTGCCTGTCTGCCACCTTCAGCCATCGAATTGGAAGTGACGGAGAGTGTGTTTCTGGAAGAGATGGGAGAGACGGTTCTTAGAACACTGGATATTTTAGCGGATGCGGGGGTCAGCATAAGTCTGGATGATTTTGGAACCGGATATGCGTCCCTGACGCACCTCAAGCAATTTCCGGTTGATACGATCAAGATTGATCGCTCATTCATTTCACAGATGGACAACGACGGCCGTGAGGACGAAGCAATTGTCCGGGCAATATTGCATCTCGCCAGAAGTCTGGGGATCAAGACAATAGCCGAGGGCGTTGAAACGGCCTCCCAGGCGGCTCGCCTGGCCCAAAAGAGCTGTGACGAAGGGCAAGGCTTTTTGTTTGGACGGCCGATGGCGGCAGCCCAGATCGCCGATACCATTGTCCAGTGGGACAAGGATGCAAACCTTGCAACCATCAGGTCAGGAACTGAAAAGATTTCACGAAGGTCCGCTTGATGTTGTACCTGTGGTATGATGATGTAGCTATCTGCCAAGCCCGTCGCCATATCTGGGCCACGGCATTTAGAATGTGAACTTTTGCTCCTTGCGGCCCCGACCTGATGACTACCCCTCAAGAGCACATCGCCCGAGAAATCGTTCGTCTTGAGCGGCTACATGAATTTGCGATTCTGGATTCCGCCCCGGAGCAGGATTTCAATGCTGCCGTCGAACTTCTGCGTACTGCTTTCAATGCGCCGATAGCACTGGTGTCGATGATCGATGAGCACCGGCAGTGGTTCAAGGCCAAGTGCGGGATAGAGGTTGATCAAACCCCGCGCGACATGGCGTTTTGCGCACATGCAATTCATGCACCTGACATCCTCATAGTCGAAGACGCTGCAACAGACCCGCGCTTCTTCGATAATCCGCTTGTTACCGGACCGCCCCACATTCGCTTTTACGCCGGCGTGCCTTTGCGTCCCTGGGGAGCCGAGACCGACGGGAAGGACATATCCGGCATTGGCACTGCGTGTATAATCGACACCAAGCCGAGGGTTCTTGATGATCAATCGCGGGCGCTTCTTATCGCGAGTGCAGGGCTTGTAAGCTCGCTGGTGGCCTGCCGCAGGGCCGCTTCAGAGGCGCTGGCGTTGAGCCGGGAAGCCCATCATCGGACAGAGGTGCTGGAGCGGCAGCATCTCCAGCTGCGGCAGGCTGAGCGGATGGCACAAATTGGCTCGTGGCGGCTCGAGCTCTCCGACAACAGCATTCATTGGTCCGATCAGGTTTACGTCATCCATGGCCTTCCAAAGGGAAAGGTGCCTTCGGTCGACGACGCATTGAGCTTTTATCCGCTGAAACGGCGCGAAGAGGTCGCCAGGCTCCTGGAACGCGGCGCAATTCTCGGGGAGTCATTTGATTTCGAGAGCGACTTCATCACCGCCGACGGCCAGATGCGGCGTGTGCGTAGCATCGGCGAACCGCTTGTATTTGAGGGGCGTTTCGTCGCGCTGATTGGCGTATTCCAGGATATAACTGACCGGCACGAGCGCGAGCTTGTCCTGCGCCAGACCGCGGATACCGACTCTTTGACGGGGTTGCCCAACCGAGCCTGTTTTGAGCAGGAGCTGCGGGAGGTTGTATCCCGCGTTCAAGACGAGGGGATGCCTGCCCTGCTCATTCTCCTGGACCTCGATGGCTTCAAAGGGGTGAACGACACCTTCGGCCACGCAGCGGGCGATGACGTATTGCGGATGATGGCGGACCGGCTCCGGCAGAAGGCTGGCAATGGGATATTTGCCGCACGCCTTGGGGGCGACGAGTTTGTTATTTTGCTGACCAGGCCGCGCGACTGCGCGCGGGCAGAGGCGTACATCACCGAAATTCTCGGTAGCCTGCGCCATACGGTCGAACGGGACGGATACACGCGATCGGTTTCGGCAACGATCGGCGGCGCATTCCTGGAAGCGGATGTTGACGACCCTCACGATAGTCTTCGGCGCGCAGATATCGCATTATACGCTGCCAAACGCGCGATGAAGGGCAGCGGCAAGATATTTGGCGAGGCCGGATTTTTAACGGCCTCCTGACGAAGCGTTTTTCCGGCGCAGATCGGGGCAATCTCGGGGCGCCCACCCCAACGCGATAGTCGCTGGACAGCCGCCTTTTCGGGCTGAAACCGCTCACTTGCGGATATTCCTGTTAGACGGGATCATGCGCGTGTGAGGCGTTCTGCGTTAAAAGCGAAATTCGACCCGGCATCTAAAGCGAAATATGGTACAACAGCATAAGCGAAATTTGACACGGGATTTGTGATGGCCCGCCCTGGCGAAAAATTGGCAGAAGCATTGGAGGTTTTAAGCCGCCTCCAGAATGATGGCAAAATTGCCATCAGATCGGCCGATCTTTCCAGACTGGAAAGGGAACGGCTCCTTAAAGCCGGCTATTTGCGTGAGGTCATCCGGGGCTGGTACACCCCCGCGCGCCCTGATGAACCCGTAGGCGAAAGCACGTCCTGGTTCGCAAGCTTCTGGGGATTTTGTACGGCATATCTGACCGAGAGGTTTGCAGATGACTGGATCCTGTCCCCCGATCAGTCGCTGTTGCTGCTATCGGGCAACCGGACTGTCCCGAGGCAGTTGCTGGTTCGGGCGCCGGGGGGCCGAAATAAGCCGACTGCTCTCATTCATGGCACATCACTGATCGATACCAATCTCGCGCTACCGCCAGAAAGCGATCGAACCCATACGGATGAAGGCGTGCGGGTCTATCGGATAGAGGCCGCACTCATATCGGTCAGCCCCCAATTCTATACCAGCTATCCCACGGATGCGCGCACCGCTCTAGCAACCCAGCGCGACGCTTCCGCATTGCTCGAAAGGCTTTTGGAGGGAGGCCATAGCGTCGTCGCTGGACGGCTTGCGGGGGCATTTCGCAACATCGGCCGTGACAGGATTGCCGACGATATTGGTCGCGTCATGAAAAGCGCAGGATATGACGTGAGGGAATCCGACCCATTCGCGCATCGCCTTGATACCCCTTTGCCGCGAGATCCATCACCAGCTGCAAATCGTATTCGTCTTATGTGGCAGCAGATGCGGGAGAGGGCGATTGCGGCTTTCCCGGCAGCACCACGTTTGAACGACACAGCCGCCTATCTCGAGCGCGTGGACGAAAATTACGTCAACGACGCCTATAACTCCCTGTCCATCGAAGGCTATCGGGTGAACGCCGCTCTCATCGAGCGCGTCCGCGATGGCAACTGGAACCCAGACCTCAATCCCGAAGACCGCGACCACAAGGATGCCATAGCCGCCAGAGGCTACTGGCAGGCATTCCAAGCCGTCAAGGCGAGCGTTGAACGCGTTTTTGCAGGGGAGGGCGGAGGCAAGGTCGCCGATGAGGACCATCCTATCTGGTATAGCGAATTGTTTGCCCCAGGGGTGCAGGCGGGCATCCTGCGGCCAGGCGAACTGGCAGGCTATCGCAATTCAGCAGTCTTCATTCGCGGCGCTCGCCATGTTCCGATGGGAGCGGAATCTGTGCGCGATGCGGTGCCGGTATTCTTCGAACTGCTTCAGGAGGAGCCCGAAGCGGCCGTAAGGGTCGTTCTGGGGCACTTCATTTTCGTCTACATTCACCCCTATATCGACGGGAATGGCCGTATGGGGCGGTTCTTGATGAATGTGATGATGGCGTCGGGTGGCTATCCTTGGACCGTCATACCTGTCGGTCGGCGTGCTGAGTATATGGCCGCTCTGGAGCAAGCCAGCACTGAAACTGACATTGGCCCCTTGGCCGAATTCCTTGGCGGACTGGTTGGCGAGCAGATGCAACCGGGGGGATAGCATTCGGGCGAGTGCCGATGACATATAAGGGGGCGCTATCCTTCGATGGCTGCGCTGGCAGTGGCCAGTTTCGCTGTCCAAACATCCAACCGCCATATTCGCGATGTCCCGCGTGCAATTTTCGACCGAACTCTCATTACCAGCTCCAGCCTCTACAGCGATCAACCGCGACATGGCACAGATATCCCTGTGTGGGCGGCCGTAGGGCGCTTGCCAAAATCTGTAGGTGTTGGAACAAGCAGGTGATGATCCCTGCTATGACCGACGACCTCCTATTTGTTTCCGTTCAGACTGACCGCATGATCGAGGCAGGTTTGCGGTATTTTCAGCAGGGGCGCGTATCGGACTTCAAGATCGATGAGCAGCTCGACACGGTCTCCGCGACTGTGCGGGGGAGCGGCACAAACAGCTATTTCACGTCGATCGTGTTTGACGACGACGATGATTTTGGCGGGCTGCCTGCAAGCGAGTGCACTTGCCCGGTTGCAATAGCCTGCAAGCACGTTGCCGCTGTCCTGTTTTCACTGCAGGCATTTAGCCATGCAGGAGCGCCTCAACGGGAAAAGCCTCGTCTGCGGATACAGACCCAAACAGAAAGACTCCCCGGGGTTGCCGGGCCCTTGGCGCATTGGCTCGACGCTGCAGCGATTGATGATCTGGCCGCCCGGATCATGCACGAAGAGGTGTGTTTCACCATTGAGCCGGCCCGTCTTTTCAAGCAGGGCAAACGTCCGGCGAAGGGAATGCCCGTCCCTGCCCAGCCCAATCGCTATTCTCTGCAGATCCGAGCTTGGCGCCGCTCCCACCACGAAGTAAACTGGCGGGCGGCTCACCCTTGGGAAATGCAGCATTCTCGTGGCAACCTGGCGCCAGATGCGATGCGGCTGCTATCACGGATGACCCATGCGGTCGGCGGCGATTTCACTGTGAATCGTACACCCAATGGCCCGCACGGATGGAGCTGGCTCTGGGAGGCCAGTGTGGGACGAATGCTGCGATGGAAAACGCCCGATGGCGTGAATGTCGCGGTCAAAGCAGAGCATTTCGTGTGCAAACTATGCTGGGAAACTCTCGCTGATGGCCGGCAAGTCGTTGGCCTCGACCTAGACGGCTGCGACACTGCCGAACACATGATTTTTCCTGGCGATCCGCCATTGCACTTTGACGAGCAAGCCTGCGAGTTGAAACTCATCGATGCCGGCGTTTCGCTTCCATTGACTGGAAGGCTGTTGGCCATGCCGCCGGTGGCGGCTGATGAAATTCCCGTCCTTGTCTCCCGTTGGCCTCAGATCGCCGGCGACGTGCTACCCGCGCCCGCAATGCCGAAATCGGCGTCCGTCTCTGAGCAGGGTCCCCGTCCCGTCCTGCGCTTCCTCGTAGATAAGCTGAAAACCCCAGAGTACGGACGGGGATGGCGCGGGCGCCTGGCAAGCCAACCGGTGGAATTGGCACGTCTGGAATTCTCTTACGGCGGGCACCGCGTTGGCGCCCTCCACACGGCAGGCGAGGTGATTGCAAGCGGACCGAATGGGGTGGTGCGCATTGTGCGCGACATCGATGCCGAACAAGCCGCCGCCGACCGACTGGCACGTACTGCACTTGCGCCGCTAGCTATGTCGGGGCGTCACAATACGACACCGCAGCAAGGCTGGGATCATGCGTTCGTGGATGAGCGGCAGGAGCACGATCAGCGCTTTCCCGAATTCCTCGTCAACGACGCGCAAAGCCTGCGGGATGAGGGCTGGATGATCGAGTACGCGCCGAAGTGGCCGCATGTTCTGCTCGAACCTGATGAGGCCGTCGCCGAAGTCCCAAGTATCGAGATCACGCAGCGCTCCTCTTCAGCAGCAGCAAATGCGCCGCCGATAGACTGGTTCGATGTCGAACTCGCCGCTCGCATACAAGGTGACCAACGGATCGATGTCTTGCCTGCTCTTCGCCGCCTGCTGGCGGTTGGCGGCGCTGATATCCTTGCTAAGAATGACGGGTATCGCATCGCGTTGCCGCTCGGCAGCGGCAGGTTTACGCCGCTCAAGCTGGGGGCGGTACGCCCGCTGATAGAGACAATCCTGCGCATGGCGCTGGCAGATCGTAGCGCTGCGACGCTGCGGCTCAATCGGTACGACCTTGGCACCGTGCACGACCTTGCAAATTCCGGCGTGGCATGGGCGACAAAGGATCGCCTGCGCATTCTGGCGGATGGGCTCAACGCGCCAACCGGCGTTGATTTTACTGCGCCGGAGGGGCTCAATGCGCAGTTGCGTACTTACCAGGCTACGGGCTGCGGATGGCTTGGCGCGCTGCACGAAGCAGAAATGGGCGGCGTCCTCGCCGACGACATGGGACTGGGCAAGACGCTCCAGGCCATTTCTCATATCCTCGCAATCCGGCAGGCGTCACCCAAGGCGCGTCGTCCGATCCTGATCGTTGCCCCCACCTCGGTATTGCCCAACTGGCAAGCCGAGATCGCGCGCTTTGCCCCCGCATTGAAGTGTCTATTGTGGCATGGCGCCGACCGGCAAGCTCTGCATGGCGAGGGCTTTTCAAACGCTGATGTTGTGCTGACCAGCTACACGCTGCTTGCCCGGGATAGCGCGCTGATGGCCTCCAATGTCTATGCACTCGTTGTTCTAGATGAGGCGCATGTACTGAAAAACCCTAAGACAGCAGGATTCAAGGCGGCTGCAACCCTGAAGGCCGATCAGATCGTGGCACTGACCGGCACCCCGGTCGAGAACCGCCTGACCGACCTGTGGTCGCTTGCGAGCCTCACCAATCCTGGTCTGCTCGGAACTTACGAAGCATTCCGCAAGACCTATCGCACGCCGATTGAAAAGCAGGGTGACGCTGCCGCGCGCGCAGCGCTTTCCCGCCGGCTTCGGCCGTTCATGCTGCGCCGGACCAAAGATGCCGTTGCCGCAGACCTTCCTCCCAAGACGATCATTCCCGAACGGATCGAACTTGGTGGCTCGCAATTAAGGCTTTACGAAAGCCAGCGCCTACTGATGCACAAGCGTGTGCGCGAAGAGATCGACCGGGTTGGTCTGATGCGCTCGCAGATCATCGTTCTCGATGCCATGCTCAAGCTGCGTCAGATCTGCTGCGACCCGCTCCTGCTACCCGGTGAACTCGGTGCCGGCATCGCTTCGGCCAAACGCGATAGATTGATGGAGATGGTCCCCGAAATGGTCGAGGAAGGCCGCAGGATTATCATCTTCAGCCAGTTCACGAGAATGCTCGATCTTGTGGCAGGCGATTTTGACAGGATCGCCCTGCCTTACGAGCAACTGCGCGGATCAACCCGTGACCGCGCCAGCCCCATCCGCCGTTTTCAGGATGGTGCGGTGCCTATCATCCTTGTCAGCCTCAAGGCGGGCGGGGCAGGGGTCAACCTGACGGCAGCCGACACCGTTATCCTGTACGATCCATGGTGGAACCCTGCGGTAGAAGCCCAAGCGATCGACCGGGCGCATAGGATCGGGCAATCGAAGCCCGTTTTCGTTCACAGGCTGATCGCGACCGGCACCATCGAGGAAAAGATCCTGGAGCTACAGGAACGCAAGCAAGGCCTGGCAGACATGCTTTGGGACGAGAAGGCAAAAGCGGGTTCCGCTAGCCTGACAGATGCCGATATCGACTTTCTGCTGGGGTAGCAGTGGATCGGCGCGGCAGCGGCACCTGCCCGGGCGACGGTCGTCGCGGCCGTCTGCCGTATGCGTTGAAACGCTGATACACAGCGAGATAGTGCCCCATTGCGTTCTCTCATCGCCTGAAAGCCAGGAAATTAGCAAATATCTCAGGATCCTTCAGCTCAACTCTATTCGCCACGTCGAGGAGCTTGTGAACAGGGTCCCAGCTGTCGGCTACTTGACGAAATGGTTGGTTGCTCCCGGCAGGGCGGCCCGTCCACAGATCCTACAATAGTTTCTGCGAACGTGAACGAGGTACAGGGCGCGCGGTCGCCCTTTAATTCAGGGACGGTGGCGGATTGCGGGGTTGGTTCTGGAGGCTCTCGATCGCTGCATTCGTGAAAGCAACGGCTAACTCGGCAACGTCACGAGGTATCGTAATAAGGGGCGCGCTACTGCCGTCCAACTGATCGGTCATATAACTTGATACTATGAGCGCAAGTTCAAGCGTAGACAGGTCCATGTCCATTTCCGGCTTCCGCAACTGGCGAATCATAAAACAGATTATACAGGGTGAAACCTGTCGCTAAAATGACGCTGCGCTGCAATAAATTTGTCGGGAAGATTTCGGGCTAAAAAATGCTAAAGCTATTAGCAATTTGATAAAAAAGGTTTTTGTAAATCTTGTCGGCGGTAGCGGCCTGCTGCAACGCACATGTACGGGTGGTTACATCACTTCTCCAATGGTGGCCTTTCCTTCGAACTACTGAGGCCTCCCCGGCGTGACCACAGTACCTTTGGGCGCGGCCTCAGGCGAATTTTCGCAATCAAGCAGCACATCAACATAAACGTTGCGGTCGGTGTAGCCCTTATTCCGACAACCGGTGGCGATCTCAGCTGCGCGGACCGAAGCGTCGACTTGCTGCACTCCACCAGACACGACTACTCCGCCGTGAAAACGAGATCTCGCCCATTTCCCTTTTTGCTCAATTGTATAGGTCTTACCCTCGAGTACGACGGTTCTCGTGATCGGCGCGGTTTTCTCGGCTGCAACGGCCGGCTGCGGTAAGGATGCTGAAGCAGACGCAAGCACTACCCAAGCCATCTTCATACATTCTCCTGCTCACTTCTTTACGGTACTGATACCTTGAAGCACCGCAGAATGTAGCCATAAACTTGCGCACGCCGGAGCGTGCATGAATGGACGGCAGTTTTTGCAATCCCTTGGTTAATCTGAAAGGCCACTGTCGGGGGGGCGGGGGGACGGAGAGGCAGCTTTTGGCCAAATTCGCCGAGTAGCCGCCATCTCCCACGGGAGTTAGGGCGTCGTTTGTTCTGGCCTAGCGTTGTCTGGCGTGCTTTCCACGCCCCGTCCTTCAGAGGGCAGTGTCGGCTCTAGTGATCATGCTCCGGCATGCGGTGGACTGCATCGGAAGCTATGATGCTCGAGCGTATGGCTTCGTCAGGTACTGAAAGCGGAAGGGTTTGAAAGCTATGTCGTCGATCCCGCATCGATTGAGGTTCCCCGTGGGCTCCCGTCAGGACCGACTGCATTGACGGTGAAATATTGCTGCGAACCTTGGTCGTCCACATGCCCGGTGGCCCGCGGAAATGATGATATCTACTGGATATCCAAGTGCCAATGGATATCCAGTAGATATCCAGGTGCAGCCGAGTTCCCGGCCCATGCGTTGCGCCGGGCATGATCTATTTAGAGCATATCGCCCTGGCCCTTTTAGTCCAGGCAGCGGTCGGTTTGCTTACCCGCAACTGGTGGGCGGGTGCGGCGCTGACGTCGGCGTATTTCATCGGCCGCGAGGCGGCGCAGGCTGAATATCGCTGGATCGAGCTATACGGCGCGGGCCTTCGCGCTAACATGCCGTGGTGGGCCGCCTTTGACCTGCGCGTATGGGCAAAGCCGGACCAGTGGATCGACTGGTTCGGCCCGCTCGCGTCCACGTGCACCTTGGCCACGATCATGACCCGGTGCCGCAGGGCAGGACGCTAATACGACAGCGGGCCGGAACAGCGCCGCGAGGCGCCGATCCGGCCCGTTTTATTCGGCCCGTCCTGTTCAGATAGGCCGGTTGCCCTTGAGGCCGCTTACTTGAAGCGCACGCCGATGCCAGCCATCACGCGCTGGCGGCCGGAGTTGCCATGGTAGTTCGAGTAAACGTACTGCGCGTTTACGTAGACCGGCAGGCGGCCCTGCGGCATCA
Organism: Novosphingobium sp. P6W; assembly: GCF_000876675.2. Classification (GTDB taxonomy): domain Bacteria; phylum Pseudomonadota; class Alphaproteobacteria; order Sphingomonadales; family Sphingomonadaceae; genus Novosphingobium. Next base: position 118,135 of record NZ_CP030355.1, on the reverse strand, counting down.
CGGTGTACTCGACGCCGCCGCCAACCTGATAGCCGTCGGCGCGGTAGTGGTCATAGACCAAGGTGTTGCCAGTGGGGCCTTCGATGCGCTTGCGCTGCTCGCCGTTGACGTAGCCAGCCTTGCCGAAGACCAGCATCTGCGGGGTTACGAGATAACCAGCGCGCACGGCTGCGCCCCATTCTTCAAAAGCCTTATGGTCGATGCTGTTGCCGTCGGCCAGGCCAGTGGTGTTCTCGTTACCCTTGCCCGGCTTCCAGAAGCTGCCTTCGGCGCCGATCACTACGCGTTCGCCCAAGGTGCCGTCAAAGCCGACGGTGCCGCCGTAGCCAAACTTGTCGTTATGGTTGCCTTCCGACTGGAAACGGTCGCCGCCGAGATTGCCCTCGATGCGAATACCGCGGAAACCAGTGCCGTTCGAAGCGACTTCGGTACCGGTCGGCGTTGCGTCCTGCGCAAGCGCGGGCTGGGCTGCGATCCCGGCTGCAAGAGCAGCCGTGAAGGTGATCGCCTTGATATTCATAAAACTTCCTTTGGTGTGTCAGTCACATGCACAAACCAAAAGATGGGGAACGGTTTCCCGAAAACCAGGTCGGCGGCAGGAATTACGACTGATGTGTGACCTTAGGGCAACAATGGTACCCGAGGGATATTCTGTGGGAATCAGTTGGTATCCTATGCTGCAGTCCGACACTTGTATGAGGTGATAGGCTGGAAAATAGGCACGTGACGTTAAAGGGAAGCAATCTGCGAACGCTTTTGCTGCACGGCTACCTTTCGACTGGTTGAGCACCTTACGGCGGGCCGGTTGTGCAGCCATATTGCGTGGGAAGTCGCGGAAGAAGCCAACATCGTCGTACGCTCGCGGGGCGTATGAGGCCAAAAGGTTGTCGATGACGACTTAGATGATCGTAAATGGTGGAGGCCAGCATTCATATAGATCGTGGTCCAGCAAACGATCGCGGCGATGACCAGATTGAGACTGGATACCCGGTATTGCTGGTTTTCAATCAAGCGATCGGTGAACCGTCCCTGACAGTGTAGATCGCGGCGGCAAGGGTATGACGGGCTTCGCCTTTATTGAGGCTGGCTTGGCAGGCCCGGCTCAAGCCGGGCTGTTCCAGCCAGTAGAGCGTGAACAGCGTTCGTTCGATGCGGGCAAGTTCGGCCAGCGGCAAAATCCAGCCTGTTTTGCCGCTTGTAGGCGGCCAACCTGCGGCAGTCTTGATCGTGCAGCCCATGAGGCTTTCGATGCGCTTGTAGGTCGAGGGTACGGCGATCGAGCCAAGTTTCCGGTCTGCGATGTCGCGCAGACGTGGCGCGAAACGGAAGCCGAGAAGTTGACAAAGGGCAAAGACATGATCCGTCGCGCCGCCGGTAGCGCAGTGCATCGAATACATCACGCAGGTCCGTTGCTGGCTGGCGGCTGCGGTTGGCCGCGGGCGGCAGATCAGTCTGGTAGCACCTCGATCGCTTTTCAAATCCAGCAATCCGGCTACGATTGGCGATATGCCTTTAAGAAGCACTACGACAAACGCGGGGACACCCACAGCCTTGCTGACACATTTTCCGGCCTGTGCCGGGTTGTGACCTTGCCTCGGTCCTCGCTGCCGGCGCCTCTTCAGAAGACCGCTGCCGGCACAAGGTGACAAAAATCTAATTCCTACTCGAAAGCACGAATCTTCAAGGCTGGTTGCGTTTACTGCCATTATCCATGGCTGTGCGTGTCCCGACCGAGCGCCAAGGCTGGCCGATGCGGGCCTCCAGCCTGTCACGTATAGCCCAGATCCAGTTCACGCGGCGCTCGGCCAAGCCCGGTAGGCTGAACAGGTCCCCGCCTAGCCACGGCAAAAAGGGATTGCGCCTAGCATAGGACCAGATTTCTACCCGTTCACCAGCGCGAACCGAGAGGCCGCGCGCGTGGAAACCCACGGTATCGGCCACCACAAGCGTGTTCCCGGACACTGCTAGCGCCTCGGGCGCTCCCAGCTTCATCGCCGCGAGATCTTGGTCAGAGACGCGGGGCGATCCGCGCGCTGACAGGCGGTCGATCATCCGCGGGTCGGGCAGGCTGCGGCTATGCTCCCACGCGAGCCGCTCGGGTGTGAAGCGGTGCGAGCCGGGCACGTAGGTAAACGGCCCCTCATCCGCCGCAACCGGGTTCAGGAAGAGCCAGGCCTTGAGCGAGGAGTGGAATGTGTCGGCGTGCAAATTCTCCTGCGGGTCCGCTTGGCCTGCGGGATCGCTGACGATGGTTTGGATATAGTGCAGCGGCGCCGTGCGGAAGCTAGCGACGTAATGGAACAGCGCCGTGATGTCCTTGCGCTCCAGTAGGCCGCGCAGGGCCGGGATCGCGGCAAGCATCGCCGGGTCGATCGCCATCCTGCGGGTGATGGCATCGCCTTGGCGCATCTCGCGTGCAGGGGCGCGGTAGGCCAGTATCGCTTCGCGCAATCCAGGGAACTGGGCGGGCGGCACAACGCCTTGTATGGCGACGAAACCATCACGGTCGAATGCTTCGCGCCAGTCGGGGCGAACTCTGGAGGCAAGGCGCCGGCGCCGCCATGCAGCCATGCTCGTCGCCAGCTTCACGCGCGTCACATGCAGCCCGCGCGCGTTCAGCCGCTGTGAGCCAATGAGCGGATTGTCCAAGAAGCTCTTGGCGCCGGTGAACAGTTGCAGAGCCCAAAACGGCGCGAGCAATACTGATCTGATCGTCTGTTTCGTTTTGCCGGTGGAGGCCATAGAGGGCATTTCGGACAACGGACTTTGGGATGCAACCGGAAAAGAGTTTGCTCCGGACCAACTCCGATACGATACGTGTTGTCAGTCTTTACCCCCATCATTCAGTGTTAGGGCATTTGGGCGGTCCGAAACTGCCTTGTCGTGGTTGGGATGTGGTGGCGACAGCCAACGAGCGCCTCTCTGTTCATGCTCGCGAAATCGGCGCGGAAGCGGTGATGGCTGCACCAAAATTACTTTCGGTTCGCGGGCGCATGGGCTGCGGCGCAACAGCGGATGGAGAAGCCAGGTTTTGTTATCGACCTGCAGGGCGATCCGCTGTTCCGGCCGCTATCGTTTCGGGGCTGGTTGAGGCGCTGCGTGGCGCCGAGCCGTTCTCGCCAGGCCTTGGCTCTACGGCTACCACATGGCCGCTCGTGAGTGGTTCGCTGGTGTCCCTCAGGAGCATTACGAGATGCAGGAGGGGCTAAAGCAACGGCGTTCTTTTAACGCCGGGCGCACGGCCGCGACAATTGAGATCAATCTGCGCATATCATGTCCCGCATCGACACGCGGCAAGACCTCGCCTTGGCCGAGTATGTGATCGCACGGCTAGGCGATTCCTTCGTGGACTGATACCGCGCATCCGATGCCCGCGCCTGCTTCCCTCCCCGACTTCGTCATTGTCCGACACGGCAACTCCTTCGCGGCCGAAGACCCGCTGCGCCGGACTAATGCGCGCTCCCGCCTGGCTCTGACGGCGGAAAGGCCGGAGGTTGGGTGTAGTATGAAGCTGGCGAGGAGCTCCTACAGTGCGATCCGCAGCGGCGGCAGCGTGCCGGACTTGGCCGCGTGGGGTCGCCGTCCATGATTCCTCCCCTTCCTCTGCTGCGCGCACCGCCGTTTCCCTGGGCTGATGCCACCGTGTCGAACTTCGCCGCGGGTGCCGCAGCGCAGATTGCCGACCCTTCCGCGATGTTCGCGGCTGTCGGTGAAGCGCGCGTCGGCGGGCGGTTCTGGGCTGACCCCGCAGGTCTTACCCATCCTGCCGGGACCGTGCTGCGCCCCCGTACCATCGCTGAAATCAGCACGCTGCGCCGCGCGAATGCGGTGTGGATCGCTCCTTTCGCCGGTCGGAGTTGGGCGGGTGCGCTGGCCGGCGAGGAATGGCGCGGCGATGTCGATCCATGGTCGGTATTGCGCGATGCGCAGGCGCTTGCCGCGCATGGCGATGACGAATGGATTGTCTTGGCTCGCGTGATGGGTGCATCGGTGGAGGTGCTTTCGCCCGGCCGTTTTGGCGTCCCCGGCGATGACGGCGGCACACTGGACCGTCTTGCCGCGCAGGCGCTGGGTGCCGCGATCTGGCGTGATCCCTTCACCGGTGAGCCTTCCACCATGGCAGCGGCTGTGGAGCTGCTGGGTTCGTGGCGCACGGTCCTCGATGCCAACCGGCCAATTGTGGCGGCTTGCGGTATGGCATGGTGGAAGCGTAAGGAAATCAGCCATTTCCTATGGCACCCGCAGCGCCCCTTGCGGATCGTTTCCGCTTCGGCGCGGGCACTTTCAATCGCTCGCAAGGCTGATGGTGGGACTGGCGGCGCGGTGGCTATCTGGCCTTCGCGCGTCTCCCCGGCCCTGACCCGGAACGCCCGCGCACAGGGCACCGCGCTGGTCCAGGTTGAGGATGGTTTCGTACGTTCTGTCGGCCTCGGCGTCGATCTGGTGCCGCCCTCGTCGGTGGTAGTCGACGCCTTGGGTATTCATTTTGACCCGGCAGGCCCGAGCGACCTCGAAAAGATCCTGAACAATACCGAGACACCGCCAAGACTGCTCGAACGCGCCGCAGCTCTGCGAGAGACGATCGTTGCCGCGGGCATCAGCAAGTATTCGGCAGGAACCGTATCGTCGGTGCCCGAACGCCAGCCCGGCAAGCGCCTGATCCTCGTCCCCGCCCAGGTTGCCGACGACATGTCGGTAATTGCGGGCGGCGGCGAGCTGGTCGCGCGCGCTGGGCTCGGGGCCAATCTCGAATTGCTGCGCCGTGTCCGCGCCGCCGAGCCCGATGCCGAGATCTGGTTCCGCCCGCACCCTGATGTCGACGCCGGCCACCGCAAGGGCGCGGTTCCCGATGCCGAGGTTCTCGCGTTCGCTGACCGCATCGTGCGCGGCGGCGGCATGGCGCCGCTGCTGGACGCGGTGGACGCGGTGCATGTGCTTACCTCGCTCACCGGCTTCGAGGCGCTGATGCGCGGGCGTGAAGTCATTTGCCACGGCGCCCCTTTCTACGCAGGCTGGGGCTTGACGCGCGATCTAGGCGAAGTGCCAAAGCGCCGTACCCGCAAGCTGAGCCTCGATGCACTGGTGGCGGGCGTATTGATCCTCTACCCGCGTTATCTCGATCCGGTCACAGGGCTTCCCTGCCCACCCGAGGTGCTGGTGCGCCGTATGGCAACTTCCAGCGCCCCAAACCGCCTGGGCTGGATAGCACCGCTGCGCCGCTGGCAGGGTAAGCTGATGAGCACTTCTCGATGACGCAAGTAATCCTCGACATCTCGCGCCTGATCTCGCGGCTGCGCTATTCCACTCCTTCGGGCGTGGACCGGGTGGAAATGGCCTATGCGCGCGGGCTGCTGGCGCAGTACGGCGATGCACTGGCCTTTGCCGCCGTGCATCCTACCGGACTTTACGGACGCGTGAAACGACGCGCCGCACTGGATTACCTCGACGAACTGGAACGCCGCTGGTTGAGCCAAGAGGACAGCCCCCGTCAACGCTCGCTGCCATCGGTCATGCCGTGGCTGGCCCGCTTGCTGCCTTCGAGGAAAGGCGTGGGATCGGGCGGCGTTTACGTTCAGGCGTCGCCGCATCACCTGACTAATGCGGCCAAGGTACGCGGCATCCTGGCGCGGGAAAAGGCGAAGTTCCTGTGCTTGGTACATGACCTCATCCCAATCGAGTTTCCCGAGTATGCCCGCCCTTCCGGCGCGGCGCTCCACCGACGGCGGATCGAGACAGTAGCTGTAGCGACAGCGGAGACGGGGGGCGCCGTGATCGTGAATTCCGCCGCCACCGGGCGCTCGCTCAAGCCATGGCTGGCGCAGGAAACCCAGGTCCATGTAGCGCTGCTCGGCACCGAGGCGCTTCCTCTCGCCGCGCCTGAGCCTGCGTTTGATGGGCGTCCCTACTTCGTGTGCCTGGGCACGATCGAGCCGCGCAAGAACCACCTTCTCCTGCTCCACTTGTGGCGTCATCTCGCCGAAACTCTACCGCCACAAAGCGTGCCGCGCCTCGTCGTGATCGGCCGGAGAGGCTGGGAGAACGAGCAGGTCGTTGACATGCTGGAGCGCTGCCCGACGCTGAAGTTCCATGTGGAGGAACTGGGCGGCTGCCCCGACGTGCGCCTCTCGGCCCTCTTGCGCGGCGCCCGAGCGCTGCTGATGCCCTCCTTTGCCGAAGGATACGGGATGCCAGTAGCCGAGGCGCTGTCGGTGGGCACGCCGGCGATCTGCAGTGACCTTGGGGCCCTGCGCGAAGTGGGCGGCGACGTGCCCGACTACCTTGACCCGCTCGACGGGCCGGGCTGGAAGAGGGCAGTACTGGACCACGCGGTCTGCGGCCCCTTGCACGCAGCGCAGATGGAGCGCCTGCCGGACTGGCACGACCCGTCCTGGGGCGAACATATGTCCATCGTTTCCCGCGCGATTGCGGGGCTGATGCCGTAGCGCGAAAAATTTTACGCCGGGTTCTTCGCGGTAGGAAGTCCGGCGTGCTTTTGTTAGGCAGCGGCGCGGAAGATTTTCGAAGGTCTAACAAGATGATGAATGAAAACGCAGGGCTCGGCTCGATGTCCGACAACGCCTCGCCTTATGCTGCCGCGCGCATTATCCGGTCGCTGGATGAGTGTTACTTCTATCATACCATGGACGTTCCCGGCCACGGCACGGTGCCCGGGGAATGGGACCTTCGCGGTCGGATCGACGATTATCTCGGCAACTTCGACTTCGCGGGACGACGCGTGCTGGATGTCGGCGCGGCGTCCGGCATCCTGAGTTTTCATATCGAACAGAAGGGCGCGGACGTCGTCTCCTTCGACTTGTCCGAGGACTACGACTGGGACATCGTGCCCTTTGCCGAGAACGATCATGACAAGACCCGCGTCGAGCGTCGTAGACATCTGCGTCGGATCAACAATGGCTACTGGCTGTGCCACCAGGCTTTCCAGTCCCGTGCGAAGATGGTCAACGGCGTGGTTTACGACATTCCGCAGTCGATCGGACCGGTGGACGTGGCGGTCTACGGCAGCATCCTGCTTCACTTACGCGATCCGTTCCTTGCGTTGCAAAACGGGGCGCGGCTAGCGCGCGAGGCGGTTATCGTCTCGGATCTCTCACCTTACGGAAAGCTGGCGAGCCGGTTCAGGAAAACCCCCCGCTTCATGCCGCGCAGCCTTGCGCCGGAAGGCATAAACGATGGATGGTTCCGTCTGCCGCCGCTGCTGGTTCAAGAATACCTCGGCATCCTGGGTTTCAAGAACAGCACTTTAACCTGGAACACCTTCCAGTACGGTGATCGCACCCGGCCGATCTACACCATCATCGCCCGTCGATAGAAGACGCGATGCGCAAATGTTGCCTCAGTTGCCCAAACGCCCGGTCGTGTCGTAGCGCAGCGAGGTATAGGGCAACTGCACGTAGTCCAGCACCGAATATGCCGCCCGGCCGATGCGCGAGCCCGACTTCGCGAACAGCAGTTCGCCCAGGTTGAGGCCCACGCCCACGAACAGGTGGCGCTTGGGGGTCACGCCCTTTTCGCGGTCGCTGTTGAGGAAGTCGCTGGCGTAGTAACCCACCTGCAAATCCAGATACTTAAGTGCGCTGTTTTCCAGCTTTTCGAAACCGGCACCTTTCAGCGCAAACATGAAGCGCTGCTGTTCGTAGTGGGGCTTTCCGGTGCGGCTGTAGATCTGGTGATTGGGCATGATCTCGATCTTGAAGGCGAGCTTTTCCTTCAGGCCGGGCACCGTGTTGCGCAGCACCGAGAACGTCGCGCCGGCAACATTCATCGCTATGTCTTGCATCGAATAGCCGCTGTCCGGCTCGATCGCGTCGGAGATCTCGTTCAGCGCCATGAGCCCTGAGGCAAGGATCCCTGCGGTCAGGGCATCGCCCTCGGAGCCGCCGGTATTGCGGTGGATGCGGTAGTGCAGCAGTTCGGCGATCAGGTAGGTGTTAAAAGCGTGGGTCAGCTTGTCCATGCCCACGTTCTGGGTGCCCTTGCCGAACCAGCCTTCATCCTTGAAATGAAAGCCGGTGGTCGGCTTGAACAGCTTAGGAATGCCCTGGGCAAGGACGTAGCCCGAAAGCAAGGCGACTTCGGTCGAGGAACTGCCCGCTTGCTGAAAGAAGCCGCGGTGCGAGGCGAATTCGCGCGGCACGTGACCCGAAGGGTCAAGCACCGCCGGCGGCCCGGCGACGATGCCGGGCGCAGGCGATGCGGGGGGCACCAGATCGGCGGTCGGGCCGTAGCGGGCAGGGGCCTGCGGCATGGATGACGGCGAGGCGGCCAACGCAATCGGCCGCTGGCCGCCGCCTATGTCGGCTAGGTTCCAGTCGGTCGCTGGATCGGGCACCGTAGCAAGGAATGATGCGCCGGTCCCGTTCGCCAGGGGCGACTGCACTGCCGGAAAGTCTACCGGAATGACCTCTGAACTGTCTGCCGAAGCGGCCCAAGCGGGCGTGCAGTGCAGGCATATGATCAATACCAAGGCCGCCCGGCCGCGATACATTTTACGCATCGAACTCCTTATCGCGGACACCTGGCGGTCTCGCGAAAGGAGCCCTTTGCGGGACGGTCCGTTCGCCTGCACCGCAGAAGAAGCGTCCGTCCCCTTCGGATTAAGTATTAATGCTAATCCACTATATGTCAGCGCGAGGTCAAGCTATCGTCGCAAAACTGCATTTTTCTGTCATATTTTAAGGATCGCCGGGTGCAAGGCGCTTAACCTGATACCCGCGGCAGCGCTGCCTTGGCCCACTGGTTGAGGTTCTTGCCGGGAAGATCGGCAGCCAGCGCCGCTTTGCGGCACAACTCCGGGCTGAGGCGAGATATCATCTTGCCCGGATAGGGGCGCTGCGGTTTCTTGCCAATGCCGGTAAAAGGCACTTTCGACCTGCGCGAACTGAGGGCTTTCTGCCAGTTCACGGGAATCTTGCTTCGGCCTTCAAGCAGTTTTCAGGATACCGCTTCTGGGGAACGCTGCTTGAGCGACGAGATCCGGGAGGCGAACACACGGTCCAGGAAAATCGCGGTGATGGCGAAGTTGCTGTCCTCGTCGACATAGTGGTGGCGCATGTGGTGGCGCTTGAGCGCCTTGCCTAGCCTGCCGCGCATGGGAAACTGATGGCAGGCGAAATGGACCGCGTCATACAGCACGTAGCCGCTCATGAAGCCCAGCAGCATCCAAGTCCCTGCAGGGCCTAGCAATGCGACGAAAGAGAGCCAGACCAGCGAGCCGATCGAGACGCTGACCGGCAGCGGCATCAGCCCGCGCAGAGCATCGTTCGGATTGTCATGGTGATTACCGTGGATCAGGAACACCAGCCAGCGGATTACCCCCACGTCGCTGTTCAGGTGGAACAGATAGCGGTGCATGGCATATTCGAACAGCGTCCAGACCGTGAGACCGGCCGCGATCAGCGCTGATGCATAGAGCGGCCCGGCCGATCCCCATCCGGTCCATGCGATCAGCGGAAGCATGACAGCCCAACTCAACGCGAAAGTTCGCGGTGAAATCAGCGTAAGCTTTTCCAAGCGCTCACTTTTGAACAACCTGACGCGTTGCGAACTGGAAATCGGAGCGGGCATTGACTGAAATCCTCGACAGTAAGGACGATTGCCTGTCAAGTCGGATTGCCTCCAAGTGAGGTTAACTTATGACAAGAAGTGTGGAAATACGTGTGTGTCGGATAAAACCACAGTGATGACGGAATCGTCTGGCCCTAACCGTATTCTGGTGACCGGCGCGTCTGGCGGACTTGGCGGGGCGTTGGCCCGCCATTATGCCGCAAGCGGCGTATCTCTCAGCCTTTGGGGCCGCGATGCGGCGCGCCTTACCACCATCGCCGATACCTGCCGGGCGGCGGGGGCGGTGGTCTCCACACGCTCCCTCGACCTTGCCGACGTCGATGCAGCGCTGGCGGCGCTGGCGGCCGAGGATGCTGCGCAAGCCTTCGATCTGGCTCTTTTCGCCTCGGGGCGGGGCGATATACGGGCGGCGGGGGATATCGTCGAGGCCGCAGGCCTGGTGGCGATGCTGGGCACTATCAACTTTACGGCGCCCGCCGCTATGGCGGCGGCGCTGGCGGCGCGCATGGCGCAAAGGGGGCGCGGACGCATCGTACTGGTGGGCTCCGCGGCGGGTTTCCACGCCTTGCCTTTTGCCGCCGCCTATTCGGGGACCAAGGCGGGGCTTGCGCGCTTCGCCGATGCGCTGCGCCTGTCAGTACGGGGCCACGGCGTGCGCGTTACCCTGGTCTCGCCAGGGTTCATCGACACGGCGGCGGGGCGCAAGGTGCCCGGCCCCAAGCCGATGCTGATGAAGGTGGATGTAGTGGCGCAGCGGATCGCAGCAGCCGCTGCGGCAGGCAAGGCGCACCTTGTGCTGCCTTGGCCCTTCAAGGCGCTGCGCTGGCTGGACCGCCTGTTGCCCGCCCCCTTGCGTGACCGGGTGCTGGCAGGGCTTACTCCGCCGGCCTGAGGAGCTACTTCGACAGCGGCGCGCCCAGTACCATGTCCAGCACGGCGTGGTGCAGGGCCGCCGGGGTCAGGTCGGCGCGGCGGCGCTCGCCCGGTACGATCCGGCCTTCTTCGTCCATGCGGATTATCACGTAAGGCGTATGCTTGCTGGAGGGGGCTTCGGGAGCGGGCGGCGCGGTGGCCCCCGGAATGCTGGGGCGGTGGTCGCCGAAGAAGACCAGCAGGGCAGGGCGTTTCAGCGCGCTCAGCCGCTCGGTCAGCGTGGTCAGCATGGCGTCGCTGTTGCGCACCAGACGCAGGTAGCCGGTCATCAGGTCGGTGCCGCCCGAGCCGCTATCGGACGTCCAGGGGCCGTGGTTCTCGATGGTGACGGCGTAGAGTAGGCTCGGCTCCCGGGCGGCCTGCGCCAGCGCCATGATCTCGTCCGCCATCGCCGCGTCGGTGACATAGCGGCCCTCGCCCGGCGTCGGCGGAGCGAAGCGGTCCTCGCCCACCAGCTCTGCGAAACCGCCCGCCGGCATTATCCGGTCGCGCCCGTAAAAGCGCATGTCGTGAGGGTGGATGAACAGGCTGCGCCAACCCCCTTGCCGCGCCGCTTTGAGGCGCGCCGGAAGCGCATAGGAACCTTCGCCCAGCGCGGTCAGGAAAGGGTCGTAGCGACGAAAGCCCAGCGCCTCCTCCTCGCGCCCGAACAGCACACCGTATTCGGTACGCATGGTATAGGCGCCGAAGCCGCTGACCTGAAGGTTGCCCCACTGGCAGGCGTTCGCCCGCGCCGCAGTGAGGCCGGGCAGCGCCATGGCGGCGTCGCCGAACAGCTCCTCCGGATCGGCGAAGCTCTCGCACTGGATCACGACCACGATTTCGGGCGCCTCCTGCGGCGGCTGCCGAACCGGTTCGGGGCAAGGCGGCGGGTCGGAGCTTTCGCACCAGCGCAGCCAGTAAAGCAGCAGCGCGGGATAAAGCCCAAGGCGCCGGGTGTCGCTGTGAGCACAGGGGACAGGGGCAAGGCGCCGGTATGGCGCGCTGCGCAGCGACAGTGCCAGCAAGGCAAGAGCGCCCGCCAGGCCCGCCGCTCCGGCAAGGTGCGGGGCGGGATCGGCTACAAAGAACCAAGCCAGCACCGCCAGCAGCCCGGCCGCCACCAGCGCGGCGGCGATACGTTGCCACATGGCGACGGCGGAAAGATAGAACTGGGGATGGTGGAATATCGCGCCGACCATCGCAAGGTCGGAAAACAGGAGCGGCTCGCCCAGCATCGCATGCTTGGCATTGGAGGCGACCGCCAGTAGCACCTGCACCGCCAGGGTAAGTGCGGCGGCCACCGTGACATTGCCGCAGAGCGCGAGGAACAGACCGAACAGCGCTGCCGTCATCCAGGCCAGGAGCCACAGCCCGGCCGCACTGCGCGCGGGAACCCTGGGCCGCACCAGCGCATCGAGCGCGGCGCTGGCGGCGAACAGGGCCACCGATGCCCCAGCGCCCAATATCAGACCATCCACCGTCATCGCCTTGTAGCACCACCGCTCGCGCGCCGCGCAGGGTCTCCTGCGCGGGGATGGGCACATAGCCGGGGCGGGCAAGGCTGTCATCAGCCGTCTACGTCTAGGTTATGGTGGGCCGTCATCCCAGCGAAGGCCGGGAGCGGGAAATCTGGCTGAAGCGAGGGTTTGCAAACAGTCTTCCGAACCCTGCGGCTTGCCGCAAGTCGGGGGTGATACTAACGGTCTGAAATAGATGTCCAGCAAGACGGGCGGCGGAAGTATCGACGACCTTGCGGACAGCATGGAGCACGTCTTTTTTTGCATGTCAGAATTTTTAACCGCCCCGCATGAACGGCAACAGATTGCCGGTGCTTCGCGCACGGTGCTCCTGCTTCAGGGGCTGATGGGCCGCCTGTTCCGCCGCTTTGGGCAAGGGTTGATCGCATCCGGGCATACCGTCCACAAGATCAACTTCAACGGCGGCGACCGCCTGTTCTGGCGCCTGCCCAACGGTATCGATTATCGCGGCACGCTGGCCGACTGGCCGCAATGGTTTGCGCAGGTTTTGCGCGACAAGGGCATTACCGACGTCGTCCTGTTCGGCGATTGCCGTGACCATCACATGCCCGCGATCCAAATCTGCCGCGAAAAGGGCGTGCCAGTCCACGTCTTCGAGGAAGGTTATATCCGGCCTGACTGGGTGACGCTGGAACTGGGCGGGGTCAACGGCCACTCTTCGCTGCCGAGCGATCCGGTGTGGTACCGCGAAACCGCTGCCGCCCTGCCGCCTGTCGCGCCTCACGCGAACGTCAGCGCCTCGTTCCGCCGCCGCGCCGCAGAGGGCCTAGCTTACAACTTCGCCGACGTGCTGACCCGCTGGCACTATCCGGGCTGGAGCAACCACCGCCCCTGGCACCCGGTAGTCGAGGGCATGGGCTGGTGGCGCAAACTTTCGCGCCGCAAAGTGCGTGAAGCGGCCTCGGCCCAGCTCATGGCAAGGCTGCAAAGCATAGGCGAGGCGTACTTTCTGTTTCCGCTCCAGCTCGATTCCGATGCGCAGATCCGCCTGCACTCGCCTTTCGCGGGAATCGCCCATGCGCTCAGGCTGGTGATCGCCTCGTTTGCCGCCCATGCGCCCGCTGGCATGCGCCTGGTGGTCAAGGAGCACCCGCTCGACAACGGCGTACGCGACTGGCAGCAGGTAACCGCCGATACTGCTGCGCTGTTCGGCGTGGCGGACAGGGTCGATTATCTTGCCACGGGCGATATTGTGGCGGTGACGCAAGGTTCGCTGGGCGTCGTCACCATCAACAGCACCAGCGGTACATTCGCTTTAGCGGCGGGCCTGCCGGTGGTGGTGCTGGGCCATGCAGTCTACAACATACCCGATATCACCTATCAGGGCGGCATCGACGCTTTCTGGCAGAATCCAGTGGCACCCGACCCCGAAACCTTCGCTGCCTTTCGGCGCGTGCTGATCGAACGCTGCCTGATCCCCGGAGGCTTCTTCTCCGAGGAAGGCCTGGACAAAGTGGTGCGTCATGCAGTGGCGAGGCTCGAAGGGCGACCGCTCTCACCAGAGTGAGGGCATCCTGGAGGCGATAGAATTTCTCATGCGCCCGTGCCGCTTTGAGCGGATCAAGGACACACCAGGATAGACAAGGGTACACAAGGACCGGGGCCGCGCTACAAGCAGACATCTAACGCTTGCCGTGCCGTTCTGCCTTGGATCATAGCTGCCTATTTGCCGCGCTGAATATGCCCTTCCATGCGGGGCGGGTTCTCCTGGAGGAGCAGCTTGCTTCTCTATTTCGCGTAACGGGCACAGCAAATCGGCAGGCACAAAACGATGCGCGCTGGCGTGGCTTTGCCAGAGCGTTGAGGATGCTGAGCGTGATATGCCGTCCTATTGTTCCCGGCCATATCTACCCACACTTCTTCCGCTAAGGCGCGAGGATAACGCTCACGCGGACACCGCCGCACCCGCCAGGGTTATTCCGGCATCTGACAGGGCGCGCGCCACATTGCTCCACCGCTGGGCATCTGCCGCCGCGATCAGGCCGCCTTGCGCGTCGTCGCAGCGGTAGGGATTTCCATCCGGCCGAGCAGCGCATCCCCCCGCCTCGTTCAAGAAAACGACGCCCGCGGCGTGGTCCCAGGCAATGGTGCGAGTGAATAAGGTGGCGTCGTTCTCGCCCAATGCGATGCGTGGGTACTGGTCCGCGGCGCATCGCGGGCTGTCCAGCACGTCGCAGGTCGCCGACAGGACTTCGAAGACGGCGGCTCGTCGTGCCGCATCGGCGAACAGGCGCGTAATGGCAATCTGCGGTCTTTCTCGCCGCGTTGCGCCGGCACGGAATGGCTCGCCGTCGATTGTAGCTCCCGCGCCCGCTTGGGCAGCGCAGAAGCGGCCCGTCAGCGGATCGAGGATCCACCCGCCCACGGGAATTCCGCCCTCGGCCAAGGCCACCAGAATGCCGAATGGCCCCTCGCCCGCCGCGAAATTGGCAGTGCCATCAAGCGGGTCGATGATCCAGCAGGTTCCCTGCGCAAGATGCGCCATGATTTCCGGTTCGTGATGGGCGGCTTCCTCGCCGACGACGCGCGCTCCCGGAAGCAGGCCGGTCAGTTTCTCGGCCAGAATGGCCTCGCTCTCGCGATCAGCGATTGTCACGGCCTCTCCTGCCGCCTTCCAGTCCGCAGCGATCGGTGCCCCCGGCGTAAAGCGGGGAAGAATGGCTAGGCGGGCGCTTTCACGCATCGCCTGACCGACTGCGAGGTCAAGCGCCTTATCCACGCGATCCCGCCCTCATCTGGACGGGGTGGGCGGGTGCTATGTTTGGACAATTTTTGCTTAGCACATTTTGGAGGCTGATCATGTCGAAGCTGTTGTAGCGTCCCTCGGGTTATGCAAGTCGAAACTGCGATAATCGCTGATTTTGTTCCACCCTGACACGACCTTTACTGCGACGAAGCGCGGGAAGCACGGGCTACAATTCAGACGCTTACCTTGCCTTGGTCAAGGGCTGCCGATAAAGCGCTCCATTCGCAAGCTTCCTGCTTGAAGGATACAAGGCATGTTCGTAACTTCCCCAAAGCCGGCCGTTGACAACGACGATCGGACGATTCTCGCGCGCGGCTGTGAAGTTCTCCAGATAGAAGCTTCAGCTCTGCAATCGCTCTCCCAGGAACTGGACGAGACGTTTGTTACCGCGTGCAGGATGATCCTGTCCGCCCAAGGACGCGTTGTAGTGACCGGGATGGGCAAGTCGGGTCATATTGGGCGCAAAGCCGCGGCAACCTTTTCCGCCACCGGAACTCCGTCAATTTACGTACATCCGGGTGAGGCCGCGCACGGCGATCTTGGCATGCTTGTTCGCGGCGATGCGCTGGTGGTCATCTCAAATTCAGGCAATACTGCCGAACTGCAGGCTTTTCTCACTTATGCCAAGGCGATCGGCGTACCCGTAATCGGCATCGCGTCGCGGCTCGGCTCGCTAGTCATGCGCCACGCCGACGTTCAGCTTTGCATCCCGCAAGCTCGTGAGGCCTGCAACGCCAATATCGCTCCCACCACCTCCACTACGCTCCAGCTGGCCTTGTGCGATGCGCTTGCTATGGCGGTGATGGATATGCGTGGCTTCTCACGCGAAGGCATGAAGGCGCTTCACCCGGGCGGCGCGATCGGTCTGCGCCTGCTGCCAGTTAGAGAGATGATGCACACCGGCCGGTCGATGCCGCTTGCCGCTGCCGATGCAAGGATGCCCGATGTCGTCTCCATGATGACCTCGGGCGGGTTCGGCATTGCCGGCATCGTGGATGACAATGGCACTCTGATCGGCGTAATTACCGATGGCGACCTGCGGCGGCACTTCGATAAGCTGGGAAGCGTGCTGGCTCGTGACGTCATGACAAGCACTCCGCATACGCTGGATGCGAGCATGAGCGCCGAAGCCGCTCTGGAACTGCTGAACGACCTGCAGATCTCGGCGGCCTTCATTGTTGAACAGGGCGACGACGCACGATCGGTTCCCTGCGGTGTGGTCCATATCCACGATTTCCTGCGCATCGGTCTTTCGTGATCGTCCAGCACAGACCTCAGGACAACGATCTCATGAATCTTCCCAGCTTTGCGATCATCATTCCAGCGCGCTATGCGTCGACGCGCTATCCGGGCAAGCCGCTGGTGCCGCTGCGCGGCTGCGACGGGCAGTCCAAAACACTGATCCGGCGCAGTTGGGAATGTGCGATGTCGGTCGAAGGCGCCACCGGGGTGTGGGTCGCTACCGATGACGAACGCATCCAGGACGAGGTGCTGGGCTTCGGCGGTCAGGTAGTGATGACGGACGAGGCCTGCGCGAACGGAACGGAACGATGTGCGGACGCTATTGCGCGGCTTGGCGACGTTGCCGAAGTGATCGTGAACCTGCAGGGAGACGCGCCGCTTTCGCCTGCGTTCGTCGTTCACGATTTAGTCCGTAAGCTGGTGGAGGACCCTCAGGCGGCGATGGCGACGCCAGGCGTGCGATGCTCGCGTTCGGTCTACCGGCACCTGGCGGACGATGCCGCGCAGGGCCGGGTCGGCGGCACCACTGTGGTGTGCAACAGTACTGGCCGTGCGCTCTATTTCTCCAAGCGCCTTCTGCCTTACCTGCCCTCCGCTGAAGCCGAGCGTGACCATCCTCCCGTCAACCTGCACCTGGGCCTTTATGCCTACCGTCCCGAGGCGCTGCGACTTTACAATGCCGCTGCGGTTTCGGAGTTGGAGCAGCTTGAAGGGCTTGAACAACTGCGCTTTCTGGACATCGGGCAGGCAGTGGCCGTCGTCCATCTCGACCCGCTCTCATGGGACTCGATCGAGCTCAACAATCCCAGCGACGTCGAAGTGATAGAACGCATCCTGGAACAGCGCGGCATTGCGTAATCGTAAAGTTGGTCCAGTAACAGGCATATCCACGAGCCGGCGCGCGGCGCTCGCCGTGCTGGTTCGGCTTCAGGCTTTCCAGCGAGCGCCGGTTCGCTATCTGCAAGGGATTGTCTGGCGCGCCCGGGGAATGAAGGTCAGATCGCGGCACCGGTTGTCCGAACTCATGGGCAGCGCCCCGCATGCCTACCAGCTGTGGATCGCCACGCGTGAGGTACATCTGCATGCAGCGCTGGCAGATGTACCCTCCTGCGCGCCCCCGTTGACCATCGTTGTCGATGCGCGAGAAAGCGGCGCAGGCCTAGAAAGAACGCTACACGCGGTCGAACAGGCTGGTTTAGTTGCGCGGCGCCGTGGGGGCTGGAATCTGCGGGATGTCCTCGTACTTGGCGATGCCGCAATACCACCAGCGTTTGCAGGCAACGTGCGGACGCTACCCAGCCTGGAAACGCTGCGCTCCGCACTTGCCGCGTCTGGTGAAATCGACATCCGCCCCTGGATCCTGACGTTGAAGGCCGGGGACAGGTTGGCCCCGGTCGCGCTGTTGGCCTACGCCGCTGCCTTGCTGGCATATCCGAAAGCCGATCTGCTCTATGCGGACGACGATCTTGTCCGGGACGATGGAGACAGGCATACGCCTCATTTCAAACCCGAGTGGAACGGGGAACTGGCACGGCATCACGATTTCCTAACCGATAGCTGCGTGTTTGCCTGCGATCCGGCCGCCATCGATGGCGCATGGCCGGAGGATGCTATCCGGGCCTGCACCAGTCCCCAGCACGTTGCGTTGGTGCTGCACCACCGCCGCGCCCGGCCCCTACCGGTAATTCCTCCAGCCCGCAGGTCCCTGCCACAGGGTCTGAGCCCGATGGCACAAGAGTTGCCGCACGTCAGCATCATCGTGCCCACCCGCAACCATGGCGAGTTGCTGCGAATGTGTATGGAGGGGCTTGCGGCTACGCGGTATCCCTCTTTTGATGTGACGATAATCGACAATGGGTCGGACGAGCCTGATACGCTGGCTTATCTGGAGGAAATCTCCGCTGCCGGAGTGCGCGTGGTAAGCGACCCCAGCCCGTTTAACTATGCAGCTATGCACAACGCGGTAGTCGGCGCGCTGCGCGGTCCGCTGATCTGCTTCCTGAACAACGACATAGAAATTCCAGAACCCCAGTGGCTGGAAACCATGGCGATCGCGGCGCTCAGACCCGATACCGGCGCGGTAGGCGCGCGCCTGCTTTATCCTGACGGGACGATACAGCATGCTGGGATCGTCATGGGCGTAGGCGGCGGTGCGGCCCACGCCCATCGCTTCCTTGCGCCCGATCAGGAAGGGTACTTCGCGCGCGCGTACGTGCCGCAGTTCGTCAGCGCTGTGACTGCGGCCTGCCTTCTTCTGGAGAAGAGCAAGTTCGAAGCAGTCGGAGGGTTCGACGCTGCTAACTTCGCTGTGGCCTTCAATGATGTCGATCTGTGCCTCAAACTCACTGCGCGCGGATGGAAAAGTTTCTATGAGCCGAGGGCGGTCCTAATCCACCATGAATCGAAATCACGCGGAACCGATGACACCCCCGAAAAGAAGCACCGCTTCGCCGGGGAATTGTCGGCGTTGAAGCGGATCTGGCATACCGATGTCGAAATTGACCCGTATCACCACCCCGAATTGAGCCCATATTCCGAGCATTTCGTGGTGCGTCTTTGACAACGGCTGCCGCCCCGCCAGCGCCGTATCTCGACCTGCCGCAAGTAACGTTATGCGCGGCGAGCAGCGTAAACGTCGCAGCGACGATCAAGGCGCTGGAACGGTGTATGGATAAAGCACGGTTCGGCGCTGCTCTGTTGTTCACAGACGACTGCACTGCGGCGCTGCCGCCGACGGTACGCCGCGTGGAAATCGCGCCACTGCACTCGTCCGCGCAGTATTCGCGATTTATGCTTGGTGAACTGGCGCCCTGGATCACGACCTCTCATTGCCTGGTCGTGCAATGGGATGGCTTTATCGTAAACCCGCACCTGTGGGACACCCGGTTCTTGGACTATGACTATATCGGCGCCTCCTGGCCGCAATTCGCGGATGGGCACGACGTCGGCAACGGCGGCTTCTCCCTGCGCAGTCGGCGTTTGCTCGACGCCTGCCTCGCGCAAGGGTTTCGGTATGACGGCGAGGCGGAGGACCTTGCGATTTGCCGAACCAACCGCAAAATGCTGGAAATTGACCACGCCATACGTTTTGCCGATCGCGAGACTGCCGACAGCTTTTCGGCCGAACGCCGCGGCGCGGTGTCGTGCGCCTTTGGCTTTCACGGGGCATTTAACCTCATCGAAGCAGTCGGCGTGTCCGCGTTTCAGGAGACGTATCGCAAGCTAGATCACCGCGCGACGCTGCGGATCGATTTATGGCCGATATTCCTCAAACTGCTAAAGCGCGGCGCGATCGCTTCAGCATTGCGTTTTGCCAGCTCCATCAAACGATCTCACTGCTAAACATCTTTGTAATCCAACGATTTTATCGCAGGAATTTTCCCTTATATATTGATTATGGGTTGGATAAGGCGGATACCGCAGTTATGGACTCCACTGAACATACCAAGAAAAAAAGACCGGCATCGCAAGTCGACAAGGGTGCCATGGTCACTGAAACGCTCAATTCGGCCCGGCAGTATCTCAAGAGCGGCCGTGTGGCGGACGCTGATGCTCTCATCGCGACGCTAGAAAGCAAGCGCTGGGGCGGGCTGAAAACGATGCGGATGCGCGCTGCCGTCCAGAAGGCGCTGTCCCAGAAGCTGGAACACGGCCAGACGCTCAAGCGCATCGCCGAGGATGAGAACCGTGCTCCATCGGACCTGTTCCGACTGGCCGCCTACCTCATCGACAACGGCGATGTGGAAGGCAGCCGCGCTGTGGCCGCGCCGCTTGAGGGCAGGACGGACTCGCAACATCTACTGCTCAATCTTGCGTACCTGGAAGGCCTGCGATCGGCGGACTTGGACATTGTCCGTACCGCACTTTTTGGCCTTCTGGAACTGGACGTGCCACCTCCCAATCTTCCGGAGTTGCACATAGTGTTGAGAGAGTTACCTAAGCGGGATCAGGACGTGCTCGCGGACGCGATCAAAACCAAATGGCCTGATAGGGCTGCAGATACCGCCGACGGCTCGGCCGCACGTCAGACGACAATACCCCAGCAGCACGCCGCGACGCTGGCGGCTGCCGGGAAAGTATCGGAAGGGCAGGAATTACTGGCAACCGGGCGCGAAGCCGACGAAGAATTGCGGCAGGCGCTGGCGCTGATACCCCCGGTCGAGGCCCGGCTACGCCCGTCGATCGAGGATGACGGCGCTAGTGTCATCGTCAGTCCTGCTGGTTCAAGCGGCACTACGCTGATGGTGTTCACTGGCTTGGCCGATCAAGCAATGGTGCCGATCGAATGTATAGATGCGTTCTGCGCAGCAGAGGGGCACTCCGTGATATATCTGCGGGACACCTCACGCTCGCTTTTCATAGGCGGAGTTCCAGCCCTTGCGTCGGATTACCTTTCATCGCTCGCCAGTCTTAGGGCGATGGTGGAGGAACTGGGCACCACGCGCCTGCTCTGCTTCGGATCGTCCGCCGGTGGCGGTGCCGCCATACGGTACGGGCTCGGCCTATCCGCATCCGGCATCCTTTGTGCCTCTGGGGTGACATGCGGCAGGCCCGAGTTTCTAGAGGAGCATACCGACCAGAGGGCGCGCGTCGTGATCCGCCGGCTGCAGCGCAGTTTCGTTACGGCGGAACTGGATCTGTACGAAGAGGTGGCCGCCAATGGCGGCCGAACCCCCATCCGTTTATGCTTCGGAACAGGGTCCAGTACCGATGTTGCCCATGCAAATTATCTGGAGGGTTTGCCAGGCGTCAGTCTTAACCCATTGGAAGGGCTGAATCGACATGGATCGTTTTCTCGCATGATGCTCGAGGGCATATTCCAAGAGTTCATTGCCGATGGCTGAAGGAAGGGGATATCGGGCAGGTGCTGCTCGCCGGCATGACTTACCGCGATTGCACACGGCGCGCGAGCCTGGCGAGATGCTCAACAGATGCCAGCAGATACCGCAGGAAGCCCGCCATCTGGTAATATAGTGCAAACTGCCCCTGGGGTCAGGGTAGAGCGGGGGCCCGTCCTTGCCCCCGTTCGCCGACTTAGGCCGTAAATCTAGCCAATCAAAGCCCTCACTGCGCTTCGACGGAAGCCCGATACAGCGCTTCTTCCTGGCGCCACAGATCGGCGTAGTCGACGTTTTGCCATTCGTCGAACCATGGACCGCCATTGGTGAAATGGATCACGCGGGGCGTCGTAGCCGGTGCGGGATATTCCCCTTCGAGGAAATTCCAGTCCAGTTCCAGCGAGCCGATATGGTCCTCATGTTTTACCCATTCAAAACGGTGAAGATAGGCCGGAGCAGCCGAGTTGACCAAGTCGGGGGTAAGCGATCTGACATCGGGATGCGCGCAGTTGAGTACCATGAACGAAGACCAGTTCTTGCGCGGATAGACGGTCTGCGCCTTGCCATCCATTTTGATCGATTGGGCCGGTTCATATTCGTGTTTAACCACGTAAACGGCCTTGTCGGGGTTCAACCCTTCCAGGACGGCGCACACGTCGGCCGTATAAAGGAAATCGCAGTCGCTGAATATCGCCCAGCCAGTTTGCTGCGCTGCAAGATAAGGCGTCAGAAAACGGGTTAGGGAGAATTCCGTCGATGCATTTAGATCGACCGGGCGCGTGTAGAGACCAATATCGCGAACGTAATTCTGTCGGATCGGGTGCACGATTAACTGATCGCCAGAATGACGCAAAAGAGAATGTCGAGCAACCTGCCAAGCTATGTCTTCACGACTATCGTAACCGATAAAGACTTTCAACTTATCAGCACTGTTCATTTATCGGGGACCGTTCGCCTATTCATTCAAGCCGCGACCATGTTGGAATCTGGGGAAAAAAGCAATCCACTGACACCACTCTTTCCGCAAGACGTTACAAAGCAGCGCCATGCAGCAGCACGAGCGAGAAAAAGCAGATCAGCGGCATTTGCTTTCCCAGCAGACGCCTTGTAACTGCCTTCTCGCACTAAAGGGACCCGCGGTCATAGATGGTTGAAACCCGTTACGACATGGCCGTTTTCGTCATGGGAATGCACAGGTCGGGTACTTCCGCCCTGGCAAGGGTTCTGATGCTCCTGTACGGAGACAGCCCTACGCAATTGCTGGACCCTAACAGTGCCAATCCCCTTGGTTTCTGGGAGGCCCCCAGGATCAATGCGGTCAATCAGGCGCTTCTGGCGGATCGGGGCACGAACTGGCACGGCGTCTCGGCGCTAGGCAGCCATGGGGCTGCGGCCAACGGTGAAGACTTCGCCGTCATTCGTAGCGCCGTCGCTGACATGTTCCCCAACGCTCGACGCCCGGTGATCAAAGATCCGCGCATCTGCCGGCTTGCACCCTTGTGGATCGAAGCGCTGCGCGATCAGACAAGCGAACTCGCCTTTCCCTTCATTCTGCGTAATCCCAGCGAAGTCGCGATATCGCTGAGTCAGCGCAATAGGTTCCCACACGCTCTCGGCCTCAACCTGTGGCTTCGCCATTATCTGGATGCCGAAAATGCCACGCGGGCGCACAAGCGGGGACTGGTGCGCTACGACGCCCTTCTAGCTGACTGGCGCACGGCTCTTCACACGCTGCACGACCATATGGAGATGGACTTCGAACCCAGTGCCGCAAGCGGCGCGATCGATGCCTTTTTGACGCCGGATCTGCACCGCCAGAATGTTTCGCGGGAACAGGTCGAGGCAGATTTTACCGCGTACCCCATGGTGTCGGAGCTGTGGGACTTGTTGAACGAGTGGTCCGCCAAAGGACGATTGAACGCGAGTGATATCGGTAGGATGGATCGGCTGCGCGGCGATTTTGATCGTGTCGCCCCCCTAATGGACACAGTCCTGGAGCAGCAGCGGGTTCAGGAAAAGCGCCGCATTCAGGATAAGAAGAGCAAGCTGCCCGACGAAGCAACTCCCCTGCAAACGCTGAAGCATATTACCCAGTTGCGGAAAGAGCATGGCACAGCCATGCGCAGCCTGGAGGACGGCATGAAGGCCGTCTTAGCCGACCTAGCGGCTTCGCGGCAGGCCGAGGCGCGGATTGAGACGATCCGCCAGGAAGCCGAGCATCAGCAGACCTTGCTGCGCGGCGATCATGCCCGCGAAATCGACGCGCTCAAACGCATGGTCGAAGGCGCGGTTCTGCACGAGAACGACTGGCGCGCGCGCGCAAACGAGGTCGCTGCGGCGAGGGATGCAGCGGTACAGCAGGCCGAAATGGCCCTATCGCGGTTAGGGGACCTTGCCGGCCAGCTCCAAGATATCGCAGCAATTGCGTCCGATCATGACGACAGAAATTCTGACATTCTGTCCGCCGAAGACGCGGATGCCATCTATGAACAGGCGCAGCCCGCCCTCGCGGTCTTCCAAGACACGATAGCGCTGGCACGCGGTCTCGAAGCCGATATCAATGCGAGCCGGAGCGAACTGCTCGACGCCGTCCATGAGCGGGACGAGGCCAAGGAAAGTCTGGGCGCTCTGCGAGCCGAACTGTCCGAGATACAGGACGAGCTCACCGTGCTGCGCGAAGGGGGCGAGGCCAGGCTTGACGTGGCCGAGCGCGAACGGGCCGCCGCGCAAAACGAAGCCTCCGCTTTGCGCGAGGAAATCGCGGTCGTACGCTCCGATCTCAAGTCAGTGACGCGCAAGTACAGGACGACGCAAGCCACCCTGAGCCGCACCAAGGCGGGGCTGGACAAGGCCAAGGTTCGCCTGACCTCGCTCAAGGAACTGTCACAGCGCAACCAGCATGAATTGGAAGTTGCCCGCGCAAATTGGGCTTATCGCTTCGCACAAGCCTTAGCCTTGCTGTGGATGCGGATGTTGTCATCGGCCAAAGCCGTGCGCTCTTCCACGCAGCCGCGCCAGCGCGATGTGGCGGGCATAATAGCCGGGTCCGGCCTGTTTGATGCGGCGTGGTATCTCGAACGCTATCCTGATGTCGCCAAGGGCTCGATGCCCCCGCTGGAGCACTTCGCGCGCTTCGGTTGGAAGGAACTGCGCGATCCGGGCCCAGACTTCAGCGCATCGCGTTACTTGCGCGAGAACCCAGATGTCGCGCAAGCCGGACTGAATCCGGTCGTTCACTATATTGAGAACGGCCAGCTTGAGGGGCGCAGCACTCACAAATCGAAGCTGGCGCACAAGCCGGCACAAGCTCTCCCCGTCTTCGCCGCCCCTGCGCCGGTCCATGCCTGCGCCGCAGCTCTGGAGCTGCCGTTAGCGGTTCACCAGACGGATCGCGATCTGCAACCCTCCATGAGCGGGTCTTTCGCGGCGGTCGCAGCAGCCTGCGAAACAGCACCAGACAACGCGGCAGCGCTGGCACGTTTTCTGCAGCTTTCGGGCCTTGCTTCCTATGACGCCGACGCCTGGCGCTCTGCCGAGCGCGACGCTTTCCATCCGCCTGCCGACGCATGGTTCGCTAACGGCAACCTGCTGCGCCTGCGCTGTGACGCCGGAGACGATCAGGACGCGAGCTTTCAGGTCCTGGTATGTCAATACGATCCCGGGGCACGCGAACCTACCGTGCTGTCCGCGGGGAAACGCGGGCATGCCGACCTGCTCGACGTGCCACTGCGTTCTTTGTGCCACCCTCTGCTTGTAGCCGCGCTCGCCCCTTCGGGCGAACTGCTGTATGCTTTCGTCATCGCCTTCCCCTCGTTGATGCGCGGCGGCATGCATCATGCCGACTTCCTGAGCGAGATCGCCCGCCCTGGCGGCAGTGATGCGAACAATCCGCTCGCTTACTCGGTGATGCTGGCCAAACGCCTCGCGGCGATCCGCTGCGGCGCCGCTACCCCGGCGATCGCGCGTATCGCGGTCGAAGTGAAAGGCGCAGTCGGGACCGGTCCCCTGTTTGACCCTGCCGTGCGTACCTGGCTGCGCGACGTATTTGACATGCCGATCGTCGTCGCCGGCGAAGCTGACGCGGGCGACAGGGCCAGCGCGGGCGAAATGTACCTGCGCGACATCGTTGCGCAGACAGGGACCCTGCACCCTGCGGGGGCAACTCTGTTCATTCATGGCGATGTGCTGCCGTCTGTCTCTATTCTTTGCGCTACGCTCGATGTCGAAGAGACTGGCAACGCCGACGTGAACCTCGCCCTGCCCGAAGCGCTCGTCCACCGTGACGCCTCGCTGCCGTCCTTTGCCTTTATCCTGCCACCCGTAGCGCTGCAGGCACCTGCAATGGCAGCGCCACCGCATTTCCGCGGGCATACACGGATGGAAGGTCAGCATATCCCGCGCCGCCCTATGCCGCCGGCATCCATCGCGGTGGAGCGGGGCGTGCCATTGCATGATGCCGAACTGCTCTTTCCTGTCTCCGCTGCCGAGACGCTCACCGATTTCCGCCCCCGGGCCGTGCGCGTGATGATCTTCGGCGAGGGTGCGGATACTGGCGATATAGAGCGATCGCTCGCCTCGCTGGCGATGCAGGATTGTGCGGAAGCGGTAAGTGTGTCCTTCATCGGCGTTTACGAGAGTGAAGCCGAAGGCGGCCCGGGCAGCGTTGCGCGCGAACGGGCCGGGCAGCTGTTCGGCGGACGGGTAGCCATCGCCGAGAGCCTGTCAGAAGCATTGGCCAATTGTGACGAACCGTTCTGCGGCATCCTGGCCCCCGGCATTGTGTTGCATGATGGGCGCAGTCTCAGCGTGCTATCCGAAATGGTCGAAAACGGGGCGGCGTCGGCCTGCTGCCCGCTGGTATCAAGCAGCAGGCTCGGCAAGGGCTGGACCGTCAAAGTCGCGGCCAACGGCCTCTCCGCAGAAACACCGCGCGGCAGCCATGTCGAAGGCGACATCGCGAAAACGGTGGGCCTGTGGCGCCGCAGCTATCCGGTGCGTGAGCCGATCCCGGAGTTCTGGCTCACCGACACCGCGAAGCTGACGAGATGGTCGAAAGATGATGTGCATCAGCTACCCCGCGACGATGGCGAGCACTGGTGCACAGCGCTGACCACCGCAAGTATCACCGGGCATGTTACCGCGACCACCTCAGCCCACGGGGCCTGGTTCGAGGCTCCGATCGCCGACTCTGCCTGCTTCACCGCCGTACGGGTGCTCAACGGATGAAATTTACCTTCGTCATCCCGTCACGCGAATTTCTCGCCAGCGCTGGTGCCCGTATCCGGTACTTGCGGATGGTATCCCTTATGAAGGAGTCCGGGCACGTCCTCGATCTGGTCCCGATCGAGGAGTTCGGCAAGCTTGCCGATCCAGGTCAGGTAGTCGTCTTCAGCAAGTGCTTCGATGCCCGCGCTATCGTTTTCGCTGCCCGTTGCCGGGCAGAGAACCGGCTCGTTGGCATCGACTTGTTCGACGACTATTTCAGTCAGACGGAAGATAGCCGAATGACGGTATACCGCACTTGGCTGACGCAGATGCTGAAGCACGGACATTTTGCTATTTGCTCCACTCCGCGCATGTCCGATATCGTCCACGCCCTGTGCCCGCAGATGCCGGTCCACGTTTTCAATGATCCCGCGACAGACCTCAGGCTGGATGCCTTGCCCGCGCTGCTCAAGGCCAAGCGCGAGCGAGCGCTTCGCGATCGCAGGATCAGCCTGGGTTGGTTCGGGATTGGCGACAATCCGTTTTTTTCAGTGGGACTTGAGGACGTCAATGCTTTCGGAGCGCAATTTGCGCCGCTTACGGCGCGGGGCTGGACAATCGAATGCACCGTTCTAACCAATGCCAGGGCGCTTGATGCGAACCGTCTGGCCGCGCTTGGGCGCCTACCCTTCCCTGTTCGGGTCGAACTGTGGAGCGAAGAGCGCGAGACCGAACTGCTACTGGACAGCCTGTGCTGTTTCTTGCCGGTCAACGCGCAGCCTTTCAGCATCGCTAAGTCGCTCAACCGTGCGGTCAGCGCCCTGACTTGCGGTTCTCAGGTGGTATGGGCCGGATACCCGCTGTATGGTAGGTTGGATGAACTGATCTACGCCGATCCGGTCTCCCTGATCGATGATCTCGAACGGGAGCATCTGCGATTGAGCCCCGAGCGCCTGCCCCTCTATTCCACGCTGATGGACAAACTGGCCTCGCTGGATGTCGAAGTCGAGCGCTTGCTGACGTTTGTGGCCGGCATCAGCCAACCCGGGGCAGTTGCGCCGGGCAGCATCGTAAGGGCGCTGGTCCATGGCCACCAGACCAACGGCGATGCGCACAAGGCGGCGCGCAAGGCGCGTATGCTTTCTGTCGCTACGCCTTTCGCGCCGTCGACGTTGACTTACGACGTGATTTTCACCGGCCGTGTCGCAGGTGGAGATCTGCAGATGCTGGTGGCAGAGCCAGTATGCGAAAGGATGCGGCCCGAAGCCGCCGATAAGATGCGCCTCTTCGGCACAATTCAAAAAGTGCGTTATTTCGCGATCGACTGGCCCGAGAACCGGGTCATGGCACTGCAAGACTGGTCGACCGCCGCGCTGCCGGAGGTGCTTGCCGCCTACAGGGGGATATTCCCTGCCGTCCATCACCGGCTTGAAAAGGTATTCGGACCTGTCGAGATGATGATATCGGAATCTTCCAGGCTCCCATTCGATCCGGGGGCCCAAGCATGAATACGCAGCCTCAGGCGGTATTCCTGATCAACCTGGTGCAGGACGTGAATATCTTGCGCCCCCTCATCGTCATGGCCGATCGCGACTTCGGGTTCGACGTGCGGCTGATGGTGTCGAGCCTGTTCGAAGGACGTGATAGCTCGGGCATCTGGCAGCGTGAACTGAAGGAAATCGCGCAGCAAAGCAGCGCGCGCATTGATGTGTTCAAGTCGGAGTTCGAGGCACTGGCGCTGCTCGACGGGCATGGTCTGCTGTTTGCGGGGAGCGAATCGCACTTGCGGGGGCATGCCCCATGCCACGACGTGTTTCGCGTGGCGCCAGCATCCTACCTGCGCGTTACGCTGCAACACGGCTTCGAATGCGTCGGCTTCCGCCACAGTGAAGCGCACAAGCTTGCGCATGGGCCCACCGCCTCGTTCGCCGCTGACATTGTCTGCGCCTGGTTCCGGGCGGAGCATGTCGATGCCCTCAGCCCGTCGCAGCGCGGCAAGCTAATAGTGACGGGACCTAGCGCGGTCCTTCAGCAATTTCGCGATCCCTTGCCCGGTGGTGGCAAGCGGCCAGGTCTGATCTGCGAAAACCTGCATTCAGTGCGCTTGAGCGCAATGGGGGACATGAAGGCCGAATTCGTCGATGTGTTTTCTGCATTTTGCGCCGCAGTCGACGATGGGACCCAGCCTGCAGTGTGTTTGAGGCCGCATCCCGGCGGCCAGTACATGCTGCGCAACAAAGTCCCTTTGCCTGCCAACGTCGAGGTGGAGAACGCCCCGATGTACCGGCTCGATATGCGCCGGTTCTCCTACGGCATCTCCGCCCCCTCCTCCGTGCTGCTCGATATGGTTCTGGCCGGAATTCCCACCGCCGTATGGCGCGATCGGGCCGGCCGTATGGACACCGACAACTATGCCGACCTCCCCGGCGTTTCTACTGTGGAAGAATGGATAGCGTTCGCACGTCAGGCGCAGGACGATCCCGGATCGTTCGCAGAGGCCCGTGAGGCGTTCCTCGCCAGGTTCGGCCTGCTGACCGACCCTGGTGAAGTCCATCGCCGCTATGCGGGGCTGTTTGCTATGGCCCTGCGCAATGCCCCCCAGCTTGCCATGGCACGTGATTTGGGCGGCGTGGTCGCGGTTGTTCCAGCCTCCGCCCTTCCTACCTGAATTTTTCGCCCTTGTTTCCTGGCCCGAACTTCCGGCTGCCCTGAAAGGATGCCCCTGTGAATACCGTTACGATTACCCCCGACGTCCGGCTTTCCAACGACCTGCCGTTCGTCCTCATCGGCGGCATGAACGCCATTGAGGACCACGGCCTCTTGCTCGAAGTCGCCGGCGAATTCATTGCGGTGACAAAGGCGCTGGGCATTCCCTACGTATTTAAGGCTTCGTTCGATAAGGCCAACCGGTCTTCGGTCCACAGCTTCCGTGGGCCCGGCATGGAAAGCGGCCTTAAGAGCCTGGCAGCAGTGAAGTCCCGCTACGACGTGCCGATCATCACTGATGTCCATGAACCCTTCCAGGCGGCGCCGGTGGCGGAAGTGGCAGACATCATTCAGTTGCCCGCCTTTCTCGCACGCCAGACCGACCTAGTCGCCGCGATGGCCGCGACAGGGAGCGCGATCAACATCAAAAAGCCTCAGTTCCTCGCCCCGCACGAAATGCAGCATATCATTCGAAAGTTTGCCGAATGTGGCAACGACCGGGTGATGCTGTGTGAAAGGGGCAGCAGCTTTGGCTACAACAACCTTGTTGTGGACATGCTCGGCATAGATCAGATGCGGGCATATGCGCCGGTTATTTTCGATACTACCCATGCGCTGCAGCGGCCGGGCGGGCGCACCGACAGCGCCGATGGTCGCCGCGAACAGGTGACGGCACTGGCCCGCTCAGGTATGGCGCTGGGCCTTGCTGGGCTATTCATCGAGGCGCATCCGGATCCATCCAATGCGCTGTGCGACGGCCCAAGTGCTCTGCCCCTGGACCTGCTGCGCCCGTTCCTTGAGCAAATGGTTGCGGTCGACAAACTGGTAAAGTCGTTCCCGGTTCTCCAGACGGGCTGATCGCACTACACCAATCGACAAGGAAACGGCGCCCGGAGTGATCCAGGGCGCCGTTTCTTATTCAGGCTTCCAGAAGCTTTCTGGCCCCGTCGAGGTCAGGCATGAAGCGCAGAGCTTCGCGCGCCGATGCACGCGCCTGTTCCTTTTCGCCGCTACGGTCGAGCAGGATTGCCAGTCGCTGGTGATAGATGCCGTTTTCGGGCTGCAGTTCCACGGCGCGCGCCGCGAATTCCAAAGCAGCTTCAGGCTTCTTGTCCCGCTCCATGATCTTGGAGGCCATGGCTGCGGCTGCGCCGTTTTCCGGATCCTTGGACAGCCATTCCTCGCAAACGCGGCGCGCCTCCTTGAGGCGATTTCCGCCTAGCAACGCCCGTAGAAGCCCCTTGTAGCAATCGCGCATCTCCGCGCGTCGGATGCTATCTCCAGCCCGGTACAGCAACGCCGAGAAATGGCTTGCGGCAGTAGCGTAATCGTCGGCGTCCAGCGCCGCATGAGCCGCTGCGAGGATCGAGGTTGTCGTGAAAGGATCGCGCGAGGGATCCTGCGCCACCGCGGCGGTGACCGGCTGCTCTTCCTTGACAGCTTCGTCAGGCAGATATGTGCGGATCGCACGGCGCATGATCTCACCGACGACCTCAGGGTTCACGTGGATGTTATCCACTCGATACGCGATCTTGCGGTCAGTCAGCGTCACGATTTCGTAGCTGGGGAAATAATCCACGTTGTCGTGGCGCAGCACGGCTGCTTCGGCAGCGGCACGCTGCACGGACTTGCTGTAGGTATTGGCAGCAAGCGCGTCGCGGCCGGTCATGGTCGCCTTGAATGGTACAGGCGAGACAGTCAGCAGCACTTTGTGTTCGGGATGACCATACTTGCGCACAAGCGCCAGGAGCCGCTCCACGCCATCGGTGATGTCCTGGTAACTCAACACGTCCAGTCGGAACCGGTCGGGCTCGGCATTGAGCGCTGCTTGCGGCGGCATTACGTTGAGATAAGCGTCGATCTTGGTGTCATACCAGGCTTCGGCCAGACCCAAGGTCACAACGACGACCCTGCATTCCGGAAGCCGGCGCATGATCGAATAGACTTTCTCGCGCCGCTCGGTCGCGTATTCCATCGTCACCGGCGACATGTTGGCGACCAGATGAGGATCATGCCACAGGCCTTCCCCCGCCGTCACGAAGAGGTCTTCGGGGCGCACGGCCGGCGGTTCGAAGGCCCATTCAATCTCGTTGGCCATGGAATGAACGGTGTACTTGTTGAGAATTTCGTTGGCGGTGCCGCCGCCGCGCTCCTCGGCGGTAAGCTGCAAGGCCATGGCAGGCAGTTCGAAGCCTTTTGCCGCCAGTGCTTTCTCGATTTCACGAGCGAAACATGACCCGATGGTCATGATCTTGTCTTCCATCGAGAACTGGAAGCTGGGCATGCCTGCGATTTCGGCGATTTGTTCCAGCCTATGCCCGCTACGGCGACCGCCGGGCCACAGGCTTAGCGGGTTGGCGCGCATGTTGCGGCCTGCTTCGCGCGATGAGAAAGATTGAATGGGCATGGCTAACTCCTGAATCTGGCCTTGCGGGCAACCTTACGTCGATATCGGAAGAGCAGCTTCCCGCTCCATCATCGCAAGGCGCGCTTTCTTCTTTGCCTTTTCGGCTTCGTGCTGCCGCTTCACTTCCATCTTGGCTTCACGCTTAATCAGGCGCTTATACGCCATTCTGGCAGTGTCGGCATCCTCGTATTCCTCCAGTCTGCCATCTTCCAGAATGACGAACCGGTTGCAGTGCTGCTTGAGATAACGGCTGCTGTGGGAAATGATGATCATAGCCCGGTCTTTACGCCGTTGAAAAAGCTCCAGTTCGCACTTTTCTCGGAAACGCTCATCGCCCACGGCCATGACCTCATCGATCAGATAGCAATCGAAATCCACCACCATGGAAATAGCGAACGCCAGCTTGGCTCTCATGCCCGAGGAATAGACGCCGACCGGCTCGTTAATGTAGGGGCCCAGTTCGGAGAAGCGCTCCACGAATTCGAGCCGCGGCCGGAAATCGACGCCGTAAACCCGGCATATGAAGCGCAGGTTGTCTTTGCCAGACAGACGCTGATGGAAGCCGCCTGAAAATGCGATCGGCCACGATATCGACATGTCTCGCACGATCCGGCCGGAAGTAGGTCTTTCAGCGCCGCTGATCAGCCGCACCAGCGTCGACTTACCGGCGCCGTTGCGGCCAAGAATGCCCACATGCTCGCCCTTCTCGACGGTCAGGTTGACGTCGCGGAAAATCTCGCGAGGGCCTTGCGCGGTGTGGTAGACCTTGCTGACGTTCTCGAGCCGGATCATGCTATGATCGTCTCATTCAAAGCCACGCGGCGAACCTGAGTAAGACCAAACAGCATCAGCACCATCGTCGCCGTGCACATGTACTCAAGATCATAATGTGCCTTGAATTGCGAACCGAAGAAGCCTTCGCGCAGGTATTCCAGGCCGCTTGTCATGGGCAGCCACAGCAGCCAATAGCGAACCGTGGGGGGGAAGGTATCCAGCAGGAAGCTGGTGCCTGACAGGATGAAAAGCAGGATCGCGATGGGTGACCACAGCTTCTGCACGGCAGGATAACGTTCTGACAACGGCCCGAGCGTCAACGCGAGCGCCATGCCGAACCATGCCAGCAGACCCCAACCGCCGATGACTTGTAGCACGTTCTCGGGCGGCTCCAGCCAACCGCCCATCCACATCAACAGACCCAGCACCATGAAACTTGTCGTCACGCCGGCGAATTCGAGAATGATACGGGCCAAGTAAATGTCCAGCATTGTCACCTGGCGGTGATAGAGCAGCGACTGGTTGGAACTCAGGGCGCCGATACAGCGCGAGGGCGTGTTGCGCCACATCAGCATCGATGTGTACCCGGTAAGGGTAAACGCCGCGATCGGGATCTGCGAGCGGTGCAGGTCGTGGGTAGCCGTCCAGATCGCGGTAATCACGATCACGAACATGGCAGGTTCGACGAACAGCCATAAAAAGCCGATGTTGCGTCGGCCGAAGCGCGTTATGATCTCGCGCAGGAGCAGGGCCCAGACAATCCGTGCCTGAGCCTTCAGCCCCTTTAGCGGTAGAACGCGTTCTGCGCGATCGCCGGCCGGACCGCCATTGGTTGGCTGATCGCTAGTTGGCATGTTCCCTAACGCCGGCAATGAGCATGTTGGCGATACCCCACGCGATCAGGCTCAGCGCAAAGACCGCGAGGATACCCGCAAGCCGACGTGGCTCAATGGCTTCATCTGGCAGGTTGGGCTGGACGATCCGCTCGACGTAGACTTGCTGGCGGCGAGCTTCGTTAAGCGCCTCCTGCAATGAGGTCATGGCCGCGGTGAGCCGCTTTCCGCTTATCTCGTTGTCGATCTGGAGGCGCTGGTATTCGGCGGCATTAACCGCAAGCGAGGTGCTGCTACCAGCGACCTTCCCCTGTTCCCGGTCAATAGCCTGCTTCAGTTGTCCGATGCGGCCTGCGAGTTGCGGCACCTGCGGATTGTCCGGGGCAAGCGCGCGCAACTGCTGTAACTGCAGCTCCGACGCGATCAGCTCGTCCTGCAGCTTTGAGACCATTTCAAGGCCGATTTGTGCCTGCTTTTCGGGATCAACGGTCCCCGTCCGGTTGCGGAAAGCAGCCAGCTTCACTGCCGACTGACGGGCTTCGCCGGCCGCTTCGTTGGCCTCTCGCCGAGCAAATTCGATCAGATCTTTGCGTCCGCGCCGGTTGAGCCGGTTGATCAGCTCTTCGGACTGAGAGAGCAGAACTTCGTTGATCTTCTGCGCGTCCCGGGCCGAGTAGGCCCGCACGGTAAGCGTCAAGACACTGGAAACGCTGTCATTTTTGACCGTGACGCGCTTCCCGAAATACTTGTACATATCCTCAAAGGAATCGCTGAAGCCGAAGCTGTTCAGGCGATCGAACATGGAGATGTTGTCGTTTTCATAGGCTTTGCGGATCAGCCCCTGCCTGTCAGCATTCTTCACCGCGTCCCGTGAACCCACATATTCGGTAACCGCATAGACTTCGTCGCTGGCGTTGGTGAAACCCGCTGTCTTGAGCATTGCACCAAAAGGCGACTGCGCGGGCTTGTCCGGCGAGCGCACGACGATGCGCGATTCAGACACATACACGTCGCTGGCCAGCAAACCGTAATACAGCAGCGCAATAGCTGTCGGCAGGATGACCATGATGGCGAACAATATTGTCGAGGCCCCGTAGCGTCGGGCCAGGCTAAACCTCATTGTCGACAAATTCTCCGTCTTGGGCAAAGGATGGCCCATGCGGGAGCACGTTGGGTTTTGCAAGTGCTTCATGACCAGCGCCGCCAAGCGTGGGGCGACCTGTTCACCTCGGCACTAGCCGGCATTGCCGCCTTGGGGCGAGCGGTTCACCGCGCATCTCCTTGAATTGTCCCTTCCCGCGCAATAGAACACGGCGCTGAGGCGCAACGGCCTGTTTTTCGGATATTGATTTACATGAGTCTCAAGCGTTCCGGACGCAAGGCGCTGGTTCCTGCCCTCATTTTGGCCCTTGCGGGTTGCTCCTCGTTCGGTGCCTCGGGGCCCAGCGCGCGGTCGTTCAAAAAAGTACAGGACACCGCCATCGCAGGAGACAAGATCCGCGTCGTCGAACTGGATGGCCGGACCGCCGGGTACCTGAGCAGGTCGAGCGTAGACAGTTTCGCCAGCGTGTTGGGGGACGTCCCGCAACAGGATTTTCGCGTCGGCCCGGGCGATTCCCTTTCGATCTCCATCTTCGAAGCACCACCCGCACTGCTGTTCGGTCCGTCCGCTGCGGTGGCCGCCGGTGCGGCGGCGCGGGGCGGCTCCATTGCTCCTCCCAGCACGACGACGTCGCTGCCTCCCGTAGTTATCGACCAGTCAGGGCAGATCACCTTGCCGTTCGTAGGTACTGTGCAGGCTGCGGGCCAAACCCTTTCCCAACTGCAGACAACGATACGTGCACGGCTGAAGGGCAAGGCGAACGACCCCCAGGTCTTGGTCAGCCAAGCCAGCAACGTCAGCCGCACCGTGACTTTGCTGGGCGAGACTGGCGCCAATATTCGCGCTCCGCTGAGCCCGCACGGAGAACGCATTCTCGACATCTTGGCATCAGGCGATACGCTCAAGCAGTCGGTCGACAAGACCACTATTCAGATCGCGCGCGGTGACCGCGTCGTGGCGATGCCGTTGAGCGCTGTCATTGCCAATCCCGCTCAGAACATTCGCCTGCAGCCCGGCGACGTAGTGACCGCGCTGTTCCAGCCTTACAGTTTCACCGCGCTGGGTTCAGTCAAGCAAGCCTCCGAGGTCCAGTTCGAAGCCTCTGGTATCACCCTGGCCCAGGCCCTCGCGCGCGTCGGCGGACTTGACGCGCAAAAGGCCGACGTTCGAGGTGTCTTCGTCTTCCGTTTCGAGGCGCCCGCTGCGTTAGGTCTGGACAATGCCGCTGTGGCGCAGGACCTGCGCGACAAACGCGGCCGGATCCCGGTAATCTACAAGTTGGACATGAGCAGGCCCGAAAGCCTGTTCCTCGCCCAGCAGTTCGCCGTGCACGACCGCGACGTCATTTACGTGTCGCAGGCGCCGCTTCTCGACCTGCAGAACTTCAGCGGCATCGTCTCGCAGTTCGTCTTCACCTTCATAAACATCGGAGACAATCTGCGGTAAGCGCGCAGTTGCCGCCTCAGTCGCTGGTCGCATAACGCGCGGCGCAACCCGAGATGCGTAAGTCCGCTATCTCGGGCCGCACGCCCGCGCGGTCTTGGACACCGGCGGTGCAGGACCCGCCCCCGGACACCGCGATGTCGGAGAGGCGAAGGTTCCTGGGGACACCTTCACCGCTCCGGTCGATCAGAATACCCACCTTGGTTGCGGGCCATTCGGCGAGCGGCACACGCCGCCGGTCCGCCATGTCGATGCGCAGGCCCTCCAGTACGATCCCGTCAATCGGACCGTAAAGTACCACCCCGGCCAGCCCGGCACCTGAAATCCTGGTATCGCGTACGCGCACGTCGGTTAGGCGGTGGCCCAGCTTGATCCCGAAGGCGAAGCTGTCGGTAATGCTTGCCCCGGTGATCCGCAGGTTGCTGGCTCCCGCGCCAATACCTGTCCCGGCGATGTCGATCCCTTCCCAGGTATTGCGGACCAGCGTGTCGCCTTCGATCGACACGTCGCGCGAATCCTGGCTGATGTTGATGCCGTCCGCCTGCCAGGGCACATCCCCTTCCGCAAACCGCGCCTGGCATCCATCGATCCTGGTGTCGCGCAAAGTGACCTGACGCGAGCCCGCGATCATCAAGCCCACGAGTTGTTCCTGCACCCGCGTGCCGCCGAAGCCGAACCCCTTGCCGCCCTTGAGCGAAGGTCGCAGTTCGCGCACCATGGGCCGGTTCCAGCCCTCTTGCTGGACCCGTGCAAGCGACAGCGGGGTATCACCGTCGTACGGCGCCCAGACGAGATCGTGAATGTAGAGGCCGCGCACCATCACGTTGCGCGAATGAGCGATCATCAACCCGTAACCTTTGCCTGCTCCGGTGATCGTCACTGTGTCTAGCAGGACCTCGGTAGCGTTTTCGATCCAGATGCCGGCAGCATCGGCGCGCGAACCGGAACGCGGGTCATCACCCCTGTTGATCGTGACGTCCTGGAGATGGACCCGCAAGGCAGCGCCGCTGCGGGCGGGACGGATGAACAGCGTGCGCGTCTGCGTATAGGTGCGCAAGGCTTCGGTATCGCGACTGGCTATCGGCGCATCGTGGCAATCGATCACCGCTTCAGGATCGACCGTCATGGCGCAGGCGCCGGCGATGAAGGCACGCGTCGTCGATCGTGCAGGCGCCTGCACGATGCGAACATGCTTCAGGCACAAGTCGGATCCTGCCCGCAGCGACCCGCTGACGAGGAACGTGCGGCCTTCTCCATCAAGACATTGCCCGGCCGCAGTGTCGAACGCTTTTTGCAGGGCTGCGGTATCATCGGTGCGGCCATCGCCAATCGCGCCGAACGCGCGCAACAGACGCTGTCCCGTAACCGCAACGCTCCTTGCGCCGTCACCGGCAGGACCATGGCCGCCGTCGAGCAGGACATAGCCACTGGCTAGTATGGAACTGCCCGCAAGAGCCGCGATCCCGAAGATCGCCAATGCGCGCCAGGTCCGTACAGAGAAATTCATGTCGCGCCATCTGTCCCTTGGAGGGTCATGCCGGAGGCGACCCGAAAACACAGCGAGCAAATGCGCTGTGCCCTTCTGTCTGTCCCTTATTTGCCCAAAAGCCAAATGCTTCGAAGGTTGGGTGTCGCACGGGGCGACCGGAGTGACGTACCTTCAGTCTGTCATAAATAACATTATCTATGGAGTGCGTTTACGCCTTACCGGTTTGTCGCAGACTATTGAATGGTCTATTTTTGGCTTTTGGCGCAAACCAGATGACAGGAGCTGTGAGGTGCGGATTTCGGTATCCGATGCGATGGCACAGCTGACGGACTTGGTCCGCCGGGCCGAAGCGGTTCGCTCCGCCGCCGCAGGTGAGGCGCTTCCCGGCGCGAACGCCGCGGCCAGCCAGGACTTCCTCTACGGCGAGGAAGGCATACCCGGATGATCGCCGTTGATCCCTCTGCTATCATCGCCATCCTTTTGAACGAACCGCAAAGCGATGCTCTCGAACGCCAGGTCGCCGTCGTGATCTCGGCGGCGACCTGGCGGAAACGCTGATCGTAGCGGGGCGCCGCAATATCGGCGCCAAAGCCGCCCGCCTGTTGGACGGGCTGGGCGTGGAGGTGGTCCCGGTGCCCCCCGCCGCCGCGTGCCGCGTGGCCGGGGCCTACGAGGCGTGGGGCAAGAGCAGACACCCTGCCGGGCTCAATTTCGGTGACTGCTTCGCTGATGACGCGGTGAGGGAAAACGGATGCCAGCTCTTGTCCGTCGGCGAAGGCTTCAGCCGGACGACGTAGCGGGCGGTCTGTAGGCATGGGCTGGATACCCCGCCCGGGGCAGCACGGAACCGTTAATTCGTGCTTTCGAGTAGGAATCGTTTTGTAGGCACATCTGGGGTCTGGAGCGCCGTCGGCCTCAGCAATCGCA
Organism: Novosphingobium sp. P6W; assembly: GCF_000876675.2. Lineage (GTDB taxonomy): Bacteria > Pseudomonadota > Alphaproteobacteria > Sphingomonadales > Sphingomonadaceae > Novosphingobium. Next base: position 80,385 of record NZ_CP030355.1, on the reverse strand, counting down.
TAAATTTAATTCTACTCGAAAGCACGAATGCGTTGGGCAATTCATCCTCGATAGCACGAATGGCACTGTCTTTCGCCTACGCACGTTTGCTGCGAAATTGGTAAACCTGTGCGACCGGCTGACCGGCCCAGCGATTTCAGGCCCCGATTTTGGGGAGTAAAGGACGTCCGTGACCTCATTAAAAAAGCTCGGGTATTCTGATGAGATGAATAACAAGGGCCTCGAAACACTCGGCGGAACAACAATCCCAGTTCGTCGTCCTCACTTTATCGTCAATCCACTTTCAAAACATGCGCGCTTCGCGCCACGGATTTTTTGCCGTGCTGCCGGCCCTGAGTTGGAGGGACGAATGGGGCCGCATACCATGGGACCGGCGCACTTGGCGTCACCGCACGCTTTGGTCGCTGACGACCATCAACCTCGTCAGGCGGCAGCTGATAGGTGGGTCAGCCTTCCAGGCAGCGCGGCGACGGCTCTGACGAGGAGGGCGGCGGGAGGCTGGCCCAATTGCAGAGCAGACCCTTTGCTCAAACGAATGAAGTGGATTTTTGAACCGTACTGTGCTGCATAGCAGCAATCTTATTCACCAAATCGTGGGGGCATGTTTGGGTGACTTACTGGAAGCGCGTCATTCGGGTTTCAACGCCGCTAGAAGAGGGCAACCTACCAGCAGCAATCCCTATAAAGCTGCTCGCAAACGCATTGCATGGATCGGAGGCTACAGCGAGGCGCGGGCTCGCACCACCGATCTAATCTCCGCTGTGCCCAGCCCGCGATGATCCTCAATCTAGCGATTACGGAACCACAGATGGCTACGTTCGACGCCTTACGGCAAATCGATGAAGCGGAGGTCGATCGGGCCCTTCATTCTCTGGGTAGAACTCTGCCGATCGGTGACGAACAAAGCTTGGCACTCATATTGTGCAGACTGCTTGGAGGGCCGGTTTCGCAGGAAGACGTTGTTGAGGCTCTCGATGGCTCCAGCATCAGCCTTCCGCTATCCAACTGTAAACATCTGATCGCGGTATACCACCGCATCATAGACCTGCGCTTCGGTGGCCCACAAGACACCGGCAGGCAGTGAAATCCCGCGCTGGCTCCGACGCATTGCATAGCATGGCGGAGAGTTGTCTGTTCACCTGGAGCGACGTCGATCCACGAGAATACTGGGGTCACTCAATCCGCCGCTGATTTGGTTTCTATCTATAAACCGAACGCGCGGCGCCGGGCGTTTTGCCGGATCGTCTTCGAGATCGCTCGGAACCGCCGCACCTTTTCGATGTTGGCAACGCGCCTGGGGACGAACGACTTCGTCTTTCGAACCGGAAATCGGCTGAAATCGGCGAATTGAAACTGAACCGCCCCGGGACTGCCGGAGGCCATTTTAGTTAAATTAAGCTGCCACTGGGATATCGTCCAGCATATCGTAATATCGTTGCTCGGCTTCGACCGGCGGGATGTTCCCGATGGGCTCCAAGAGCCGCCGGTTGTTAAACCAATCGACCCATTCCAGCGTGGCGTATTCGACGGCCTCGAACGACCGCCAAGGCCCTCTGCGGTGGATTACCTCAGCTTTGTAGAGGCCGTTGATTGTCTCGGCTAAAGCGTTGTCGTAGCTGTCACCGACGCTGCCGACCGACGGTTCGATGCCCGCTTCAGCGAGGCGCTCGGTGTACTTAATAGATACGTATTGCGATCCGCGGTCGCTATGGTGAATGAGCCCGCCTCGGTGAACGGGGCGACGTTCATGGATAGCCTGCTCCAGCGCATCGAGAACGAAGCTGGCATGTGCGGACCGGCTGACCCGCCATCCAACGATGTAGCGGGCGTAGACGTCGATTACGAAGGCGACGTAGACGAAGCCTGCCCAAGTTGCGACATAAGTAAAGTCGGAAACCCAGAGCATGTTCGGCGCCGGGGCGTGGAACTGGCGATTGACCTGGTCGAGAGGGCACGATGCCGCCTTGTCGCTGATCGTGGTCCGCACCGGTTTGCCTCGGATCACCCCCTGCAGGCCCAGATCGCGCATGAGCCGCTCCACTGTGCAGCGCGCCACCTCGAAACCTTCGCGCTTCATCTGCCGCCAAACCTTGCGTACGCCATACACCCCGAAGTTCTCGGCGAAGACGCGCAGGACTTCAGGTTTGAGAGCTTTGTCGCGTTTGACGCGGGCAGTTTGCCGCACCGGATCCCGGCGCTGGGCGACACGCTCATGATAGGTTGATGGGGCGATCGGCAGGACCCGGCAGATCGGCTCGACCCCATAAGCATCCCGATGTTCGTCGATAAAATCGATCATCGTTTGAACGGGCGGTCGAGCTCCGCCTGGGCAAAATATGCCGACGCCTTGCGAAGGATCTCATTCGCCTGCCGCAGTTCGCGAACCTCGCGCTCCAAAGCTTTTAGCTTCTCGGCAGTTTCCGTCGGCACGCCGCCTCGCTTACCGCTGTCCACCTCGGCCTTCTTTACCCATTCGAGCAAAGTATGGCCGGAGCAGCCGATCTTCTCGGCCACCGATGTGACTGCCGCCCAGCGGGAAGGATGATCACCCTCGTGATCCAAAACCATCCGGATCGCTCGCTCACGAACCTCAGGCGCAAACTTGTTTGTAGTCTTGCTCATCGTAGACCCTTTCTCTCAGGAGATCGGGCCTCCGGCAATCCCGGGGCGGTTCAATCCGAGACGCGCCAAAAGTCATGCATCGGGGTTTGGCCAGCATTTGGTTGATACTTTTGCATTGATAATAGGGATGGCTTGGCCGCCCTCTATAGGAAACAGACAACCGCCTTCCACATCGGCCACAGGTGAGCAGACCAGCAAGCAAAGCCTGGCCGCCACGACCCGATTTGATGCCGCCCTTCTTTGCAAAGGTATTGACGGCAATAAGGCTCTGGTTCCTCTCAAACTCGCCCCAATCAATGTAGCCTTCATGATGATCCTGGAGCAGCACTTCCCACGTTCCAAAAGGCTTGCCGTGGCCGTAGCTTTTGCGAGCCCTGCCATCGACAATCTCTGTCCGCTTCTCACTTTTGCCATAGGCGTATGCCCCAGCGTAGAACGGGTTCTTCAGGATCGAAATGACGCTCCGATAGCGAAGCGGCACCCAATCGAAGGACACTCTTTTGCGCCCGTCAGAAGGACGGGGGAAATGGAAATTGTCCGCGGTGAGCGAAATCAGCACCTGGCGGGCGCTACCAAGCTCGCGGAAGCGCGAAAAGATAAGGCGGATCGCCTCCTGCACCCGGAGATCAGGATCAAGCCCCAGACCATAATCACGGTGCCAGATATAGCCGATCGGAACACTGAGGCGCAGTTCCCCCCGTCGTGCTTTGGCGCGCGCTGCGTCGAGCATGCGCGTTCGCAAAATGCCGAGCTCAAACTCGCTGATGCTGCCCTTCATGCCCAACAACAAGCGATCATTCGGTCGACAAGGATCGTAAACGCCATCGAGATCGATCACGCGCGCTTCCACCAGGCCGCACAGTTCCAGGAGGTGATGCCAGTCTCGACCATTACGGGAAAGGCGCGATGCGTCCAGGCACAGCACTGCGCCGACCATACCTGTGCACAGGCCGCTCACCAGTCGTTCGAAACCAGGGCGGTCGACAGCGGCACTGGCGGTACGGCCGAGGTCATCGTCGATCACTTCGACATCACGGAATCCCCAGCGGCGCGCAACATCGACAAGTTCATATTGACGCCGCTGGCTCTCCAGGTTGTTCTGGACCTGGCCCGGGGTGGACTGCCGAACGTAGACGACAGCTTTGCGATTAAGCACCGTGGCCGGAATGAGATTATTGCCCGTCATCGCTCGGCTCCTTCTCCACGGCGCCGGCCGCCGCCATCAGGAGGGTCGCCAACCTGGCGACGACCGTGCTTCGTTCCGCGTCGGTCAGGCCCCGAATCTGTGGCATATCGAGCGGCATGCTCAACTGACGGGTCAGCATCGGTAACGTCGAGGGTGGTGGTAATGCCTTCATAGGGCGCCTCCTGGATGGCGGTGAGTCCATCCGACGAAGTCTGCCTGAAACCGCGATCGGTAAGCAGTCTATGAAGCTCCACGAGGCCAGTCACCGCAACCCGCGGTTCGCCCATTGCCATATCAGCGCAAAACGCCCGATCCAGCATCCACTCCGAAACCTGAATGATCTCGCCCGGCCTGATCTCTACCCGGACAATCGCACCACTGGCCCGATCCTCGCGGCCTTCATACCGAAAACGGTCGCCGTAATATGGATGCCAACGATAATGAAACTCTACCATCTGCCCGACATGGGCAGAATGAACATGTGACGGCTCGAGGAAGGAAAGCCTGGCTGTTCGTGGGCTCAGACCGTGGCGGCCAGCGTGCGGCGATGATGTTCAGCCTGTTCGGCACGGCTCGGCTCAACGACGTCGATCCGCTCGCCTGGTTCACCGACGTCCTCGCCCGGATCGCCGACATCCCACAAAACCGCCTTCACGAACTCCTCCCTTGGCATTGGAAGGCCGCTCAGCAGCAGGCCGCCGAGGAACTCGCCGCCTGAACTATTAGACCGAGGGCTTGCGGCTTGCGCAGAACAGTCCCTGAAATAGCTGCTCGCAGCGCTCACGGCCGGTTGAGGTCAACACTACCGACTTCGCCTTGCCCACGGGATTGTGGATCAATCCTTGCTCGTACAAGCGTCCCAGTGCGCCCCAGTCAAAGGACTTCCAGGCTCGACAGGTCCCTGACATCCGATCCAGGTCGTGCAGCGTCAAAAACATCAGAGCCAGGACCGCCTCATCAATCCGGTCGGTGTCTATATCCTGCTCTTCCATAGGCAGCTCCTCGCGACGCTGCCGATAATCTCACATCTTGACCCTCAGCTCCACTGCGTCTGCTATCGGATGCGTACGGTGAGCCTGGACGGCAGCACATTCGATGTTGCCGACGAGACGGTCAACGAAGCGGCCTTTGGGCGCCCTGGCGCGAGCCGGGGCAGCAGCGCCTTTCCGCAGATCCGGTTTGTCGCGCTGGTGGAGAATGGCACCCATATCGTGTTCGCCTCGAAGATGGCGGATTATGCCACCCACGAGATCACTCTGGCCAAGACCGTGGTTGCCGCGCTGGACAAAGACATGCTGTGCTTGGCGGATCGCGCGTTCTTCGGGTTCGCGCTGTGGACACAAGCCCAAGAGAATGGCGCAGATCTGCTATGGCGTATCAGGAAGAACCTGCGGCTGTCGCCTGATAAGCGCTTGGCCGATGGTTCATATCTAAGTCGCATCTATGCCTCACAGTGGGACTTTCGGCACAAAACCAATGGCGTAGTGGTGCGCATCATCGATTACGCGCTCGACGGCGTTGCCGATGCCGAACCGGTCTACCGTCTGGCCACCACCATCCTCGATCCCGAGCAGGCGCCAGCGCAGGAGCTGGCCGCACTTTACCAGGAGCGATGGGAAATCGAGACGGCTTTTGGTGAGCTCAAAACCCATTTGCGCGGCGCCCAGATCGTTTTGCGCTCCAAGACCCCCGATCTCGTCCGCCAGGAGTTCTACGGCTTGCTCATGGCGCATTTTGCAATCCGCAGCCTGATCCACGAGGCGGCCCTCAAGGTCGATGAAGACCCGGACCGACTCTCATTCATCACGCCGTTCGCGTCATACGGCGAAAGATCCAGGCTCCGGCCACTTTTTCCCCCTCGGCGACGTCAGGCAGCGCATGACGCCATGCTGGCCGAAATCCTCGACGAACGCCTTCCGCCGCGTCGCGGACGGCGCAATCCACGCGGCGTCAAACGAAAGATGAGCTCCTTCCCGCTCCGTCGACGAGGCGATCCCTCGCCCACCGCAGTCAACCTCGCCATGGCAATCCGTATTATTAAGTGAACAGTATTGGGGCTAGGTGTTCCTGCAACCAAGAAGCTCGCTCAGGCGGGTCTGCAAAAAGCCTCTCCGGGCCGCCGAATCAACCGATGCTTGCCAACAGTCCGTCAATCCAGTGCCGTTCATAACAGAAGATTTTTACTATAAACATCCAAATATTTTCTGCCAAATCAGCTTCAGTCTAATCACTAGTCCCTTTAGAGCGCCGAAAGAAACTAATATCTTCAGCCAAGATTTTAACGGAAACTGCGGGAACCCCGCTATAAAGACGAAAACCCTCCGCATAATGTTTTTGAAGGACCGAACCTGCACCAAGTATACAATAACTTGGCAGTGAGGCCCCCTTAAGAACTACGCAAGCCGTCCCCACCATACAGTAATCGCCAATTTTTACCGGCGCGCATGACTGATTAGATGTCCGTATATCTATCCCGTGGGTAAGTATTTGACCACGATTTCCCGCTAAGAGAGAGAATTTTCCAATTATCACTCGGTCCGTGCAGTCAATTAAATTCCTATTAACTATGCTCGCGTGCTCTCCGACATGTAGTAGCGGGTAACGTGCTGGAAAATCTCTGAAATATCGCGAAGGTCCCAGTGGAAACCCCGAAATCCAATTTAATTTTCCTATTCTCGAGTGCCGATCAAGCCGAATTTCCTCCAGACCACTCGCAAAAGTGAGGTCACCAATCCTACTATATTCAGCCATTATGAGCTTGCGAGACAAGATAATTGATTTCCCAACTCTAGCGGTCGGATGGATATCGTAACCCATGCATTTAACCAAAAACCATCTTCGCATAGACCATGGCAAAAGCATAATTGCAATTTGAATGGCTATTTTTAAAAATCTCATTGAGATTTATTCCTGAAGTAGAGTGTAAATATTATCACGCCAATCGCAGCTGACACCAAATCTGCAACTAATACACCAATCAAATTAAAGGGCTTAATCAAAATGTAACTAACAAAAAGCCCAGCTGCAGTCGATACTACGGATCGAAAAAACAGCGATCGGTACAAACCCAAGGCCGATACGCCCTGCTGTAAGGCAAGTACTATCGAGCTACTTACAATAGTTATTGAAAATGCTGCGCTGTAAAAAGGCAGCCCAGCTGGAAGTGTATTATGCACTTGTGATAACACTAGGCCGCCTGAGAATACAATACCTGCGACAATACCTGAGAGCCATGTTCCGAGGCGCTGGGCATTCATAATTGTGGCGATAGGATTATTGGAGTCACTAGACAGCCTAGCAACAAGAGCAGGAAACTCGACCCGCCTAATAAAACCAATCAGCTGAGTTGCTGCCGCTATTATTTGCTTGACGTATACCAAGATGGCTGTGGGGACCGGCCCCAGCCACGCGCTGCATAATAATAGTTGGCCACGAAAATAAAATTGGCCAGGCAAGGTGCTCCCCAATAAAGCAAATCCATCATGGGCTGCAACTGAGATGCCTACGCGAGTTGGGCGTCTAAACTGCACAGTCCAGCCTGACGCATGCAGAGCGACTACCTGCACGCAAACTGTAAGGATGTATCCTGCACTGAACGCTGCGCCTAGAACCGCGCCAGCCATAGGCAATGAGACGTGTTGCGTTAAAAGAAGGGCAGACGCAGAAGCAATATAAGCAATCGATCCGGAAATACCACTAATTCCGCTAAGCTTAAGTCCATCCAATAGACCAGCGCCATTAAATGACCACACAACGAACGCCGGTGCCGCAAAAATAGCATAATTCCGCGAAAATTCGTCCATGCTATAGATAAGTGCGTAAAAAATAATTGAGATAATAACCATTATAGATAACGCGAACCGAAATGCGGTTACTTCCCAGAACTTTTGCCACAAGCCTTGTCGGCATAACTCATTTGACTTATTTTGCCCAAATACGCTCGCAGAATGTCTAGCAAGCGTAACAAGTGACCCAGCTTCTACCAAAATGATACCAAACATGGCGAAGGAGAAATGAGTGCCAAATAGCGACAATAAATGCAGACTATCGTGAGTCATGAGCCAAGTTTGCGCTAAGAAAATAGAGCCTTGACCAAACCCATATCCACAGATGAGCATTGTAATATTAAAAATTCGAGCTCTGTAAGCTGAATTAGCGTACATTCGTTTGAGCATAAAATTACAATCCATTAGGAGCGTATCGATAATTTAGCCGCCATACATCTATGGTGTCTTTATTATCATATATATAATAATAAATTTCTATAATGTAATTATGAACGCATTAGATATAATACAGGTTACTCGGCATCCCCGTTAAATATCTGCGCCCAGCGAATATCCGGTCAATCTTTCGAGCGCGCGTATTCGTTCATGTCGAGACGAATAGGTACGCAAAACCAAGTTGTACTCAAATACTTTTGCGCCGACCAAAAATCTATACCAAAATCCCTGAAGAAAGTGATATATGATTCCCGGCCCCCCGTCTAAAAATCCTAACTGCAAAACGTATCTATATAAGAAATAAAATAAAGACGAAATTGGAAAAGGAACGAAGTTGTAAATTCTTTCCTTAACAAACCGCTTTAATGTAGCTTGAAATGACGAACCTTTAGCGGTCAAAGAAGGTTGAGCAGTAAACAGATTATAACGTTGATTGAGAATTTCGATCGCTTCCCGAGTAGCATATTTATTATGTTTTTCAGTGAAATATCCTAAATCGTTTAAATTATGATCTAGGAATCCTCCATTTAACGTAACAGTGTACCCATCGGAAACGACAACATGTTCATCCATCCAGCGATCTTCGACACGTCCATGGCCGCGTCGCCATAAACGAAGCATCAGAAGTGGATAGCGACCTCCGTGCCGGATCCAACGGTCAAGGAAAATATGTTTCCGCTTTAGATTTATTCCAACAACTTCGTGCGAAAGAAAGGGAAGCCTTTTAGTAATTTCTTCGGCTAAATCCGACTCAATGATTTCGTCGGCATCCAGACGCAAAATCCAGTCAGACTGGAGGTTAGAACAATCTAGTGCCCAATTGAATTGGCGCGCTTGGTTATCAAACCTCCGCTGCAAAACACGTGCGCCAAATGCCTTCGCAATTTCGACGGTTCGATCGGTAGAAAAAGAGTCGACGACCAATATTTCATTCGAAAACGACGAAACTGACCGCATTGCTCGTTCGAGATGTTTTTCCTCATTATAAGTGAGGATAATGACAGCGATATTATTATCGCTCATCAGCGTTGTCCTTGCTCTTTAAAACACGGTGGCCAATTTCTCGCGCCGGACTTCCTCCAACAATCTTCCAAGCGGCAACGTTCCGCGTGACGACGCCACGAGCAGCGACAACCGCACCTTCTTCTATTTCAACGCCAGGCCCGACAAAGACCTCCGCACATATCCAAGCATGCTGGCCTATCCTGATGGGCGAGGAAATCAATGGCCGGCTTAGTTGGCTAATATCGTGAGATGCAGTGCAGAGAAAGCTACGCTGGCTGACTGTAGAGTAGTCGCCGAGTTGCACCAAACTTTGCGTATAGCAGTCCACACCATCAGCCAAGCATGCATAGACTCCCATCGAAAGATTCCACGGGGCCCAGACAAAGCAGGAAGGTGCAATACGAGATCCATGCCCAATTTTCGCACCAAAAAGGCGTAACAATGAACGTCGCCAGCCATTAAAAGCAAAACGTGGAGTAGGCCTAAATAACGTTAGGTAGACTAAGATCCAAATAAATCTGCGAATCCGGAGACTGCGCGACATATTATCTATGTAAACGCGTTTTCCGTTTGAGGCTGATGTTAAAAGAGAAACCATTTGCGTATTCTCAAAATGGTTCGACAATTTCGTTTTCAATCGGAATCTCACCTTGAGATAATGCTTCCAAGTCTTTAATGAACTTGATCATAGCCTCCGTACCCTGCCCTCGGTTAACAAGGCAGTTTAACGTTTTATCCGAATATGGCTGGACTGCATAATCCAACGCGGGAAAACGAGATACTGCCAGTGCGTTCAACCAGCGCCGATTAATTGGAGATTCTCTATGGAAGATTTTAGTTTTATATCTGAAAAGAAAGTATAATGCCGACATTATTCGATAATAACGGTCACGTCTTGCAAGAACGCGATAAGGCGAACCAGAAAAAATACTTCCGAGGTTAGGGTACATGAAGTCTTGATATTTATGTCTCTTTGAATGGAAAACTTCCATTTTCGAGAATATTTTTCCAGAATTGCCCGCCTTTCCTTTGAAGTAGAGCGTAGTCACGATGCTACCGGCACGCCCTTTGCGCAAAATTGATGTTCGATGGTCGAGCTCGAACTGCGCCGTCGATAGAGTTTCAACCTTGCCATCAGGATGGACAATTTCTGCGCCTGTCAGCACATCCTTTAACTCGTAACCGTAAGCACCGGCATTCATGAAAAGGCCACCGCCGACCGTGCCCGGAATGCCTTCTAGGCCTTCGAATCCAGACACACCGTTATAAAGCGCTTGCCTAGAGAGCTCAGGCATCATCACCCCGCTCTGGGCAGTGAAAACTTGCGTTTCCGCATCATAATTAATTGTCGTCATTCTCATGACACTAATTAAAAATGTATAATAATTATCGTCCTTGAAAAGAAGGTTGGATGTATTTCCGATGACTTTATATGGCAACGAAAACTCGGATAACAGCCTGAATATATTTATGATATCAATTGTGTTTTTTGGGTAGGCTATTACTTTAGCGATACCGCCGGTTCTGAGATAGGTTTCAGATGCTAATCTAACATCGGTATTAACTGAGATCTCTAGGGAGCGCAGCCGCCGAACAACCTCAGCTATTGAATGCATCATTCGCTCTGCCATAGCGGAAGGGGAAGATCCCCCGTCATCATCTAATGATTTCACCAAATTATTTAATTCTGCAGGCGACGTCATATATTTGCCCCTGGTGATAGGTGGTCCAGCTTGCTTAATTCTAGGGTTAGATAGTTTCGACCAATAGATTGAAGTTTTTGCAAATTCGCCACTGCCTTCGTCCAGTCGATTGGTTCCACAAATTTTTGCTTTGCCGCAGTTAAATCGCCGTTTTCAACGAACCTATCGCTCAATCCCAGTTCACCAAGTAAATTTAACGCACGTTCATTTAAACTTGCTCGTGCGCCAGGAAGTCCGACCACTAGAAACGGTCGTTGCAACAGGATGCTGAACACTGTGCCATGGAACGAATTAGTCACCACAAAGCCGGCATTTGCTACCATGCCGACCCACTCACTGGGAGATGGATGGACGGTTTTACCGATTTCGGGCCAGCGGCGATGCACATTGAAGGGTGAGATAATCTCTCTTTCAAGCTGTGCTCCAATCCAATTCGCCACATCGCGAATGCCTTTTCCGCTGCGCAACGCGTAACAAAATACGTGCCCGCCTAGCCCATTAGCAGAGGAAACAAGGGGATCAAAGTTTCCGAGTAATAGGGTCGGATCAGGGACGCACGATACATCTCGCCCGAGCAATCCTTGGACGATTGTTGCGCCGCTCCGTTCGCGACATGAAATGCCATCTAACGCGGATAGCATCCGCTTCAGTTCATTCGGATTGTCAAGTTCAATCGTCGCGCGCCCGAAACTTGGAGCGTAGGATATCCTTCGAGTTTCGGTTGGGACAGCGAAATCCGCAAAATACACGCGATCAAGGCCGTGTTGCGCTGACGCGGACCAAATCTGATCGCTCCCTACGATGATTAGGTCATATGGATGTTCCATAGAGGCCAAATGGGCTTCGACGGCCTCTCGTGTGGGGAGAACGCGTCCAGACAGATGCAATTCATTGGTACGAAATAGTTGGAAAGCTCGCTCCTGCCTCTTGTCACCGAACAAGCGTTGGCGAAGCGTTGAGGCTTTAAGATAGGCAATTTTTGCGTTTGCTTTGAAGGCCCGCGGGTCCCACAAGCCTTTGAAATTGCCTCCGCTTTCAACGTGGCTTGGATGGTAATTGATGAATTCAACTGAATGGCCCAATTCGGTCAACCATTGGCGCAAACCATAAGCTTGGAGCAGTGCTCCGAAGTTATCGCTGAAGTGAAACGTTAGGATTCCTATCCGTAATTTTTTCATCAGCATGACCCTGCGCTGGCGGATGACAAAACTGCATATTTATTTAATTTGTATGCAGTAAATTGGATTTGACGCATCGCTAAAAAAACAATTTCGCGGGTTGTTAAAAATCCGCCTTTGCTTGTTTCACTGAGAGGGAGCAAGGCTCCGAAAAATATGAATTTTCGCTTAATGCAATTTACCTTCAAAATCGAACTCCATTCCATTCCGATTCTAATCGGCTCCGAATAAGTCACGTGTAAATACTTTGTACTTCACGTCATCGATCGCTGAAGTTATACGGTTTGCGACTATAACGTCGCAATCTTTCTTAAAAATGCTTAAGTCGCGGATAACTGTTGATCCATAAAATTCTGTTTCAGCCATTGCTGGTTCGTAGATAACCACCGCAATTCCCTTGGCCTTAATGCGTTTCATTATGCCTTGGATCGATGATTGACGAAAATTATCTGACCCAGCTTTCATAACTAAGCGAAAAATTCCGACCCTTTTGGGGTTTTTCGCTATAATTTGATCAGCTAGGAAGTCCTTACGCGTTCGATTGGCTTCCACAATTGCACGTATCAAGTTTTGAGGAACCTCAGAGTAGTTGGCCAACAATTGTTTAGTGTCTTTGGGTAGGCAGTAGCCACCGTATCCAAAACTGGGATTATTGTAGTGCCTTCCAATACGTGGGTCGAGGCCAATTCCGTCGATAATCTGACGAGTATCCATCCCACCCGCAATGGCGTAGCTATCAAGTTCGTTAAAAAATGCCACTCGCATTGCAAGATAAGTATTAGCGAAAAGCTTAATCGCCTCAGCTTCTGAGGGGTCAGTAAAAAGAATCTCGGTGTCTTTTTTCTCCGCACCCTCTAGCAATAAATTTGCAAATATGGTTGCACGCTCCGAGCGCTCTCCTACGATGATACGGGAAGGGTAAAGATTATCGTAAAGAGCTTTTCCTTCGCGAAGAAACTCGGGGCTAAAAATTACGTTGACCGTTGAAAAGCGACGCCTTATATCTTCAACGAAGCCAACGGGTATAGTGGATTTTATCACTATAGTTGCTAGTGGACTAGAAACTAGAGCCAAACTTATCACATATTCTACAGAGGATGTGTCGAACTTGTTAGATTTAGCGTCATAGTTAGTCGGTGTGGCAACTATTACATAGTCAGCATTCGCAAGGGCTTCTTGGGGGTCTAATGTTGCGGTAAGGTTAAGCGGTTTGGTGGCGAGAAAATCTTCAAGTTCCGCATCGACTATCGGAGACTTCCGGCCAGCGAGTATCGCGACACGGTCGGCTGAGATGTCCACTGCGACCACCTCGTTGTGCTGAGCCAGCAGGACTGCGTTCGAAAGACCAACATAGCCAAGCCCAAAAACGGCAATTTTCATATTTATGAACCTTGCATCGCTGGACGAAGACGTTGCTGCATTGCATGGATTTTCAAAAGCATTCCTGATTCCTGCTACCTTGCGCAGCCCTGAGCCGCCGACCTCCACGATCTATCCTGCATTGCAACAGATCGCGTCAACGGGTTTATGCTGCATGTGCACATTATGCGCTTATACGTAGTTCCTACCATATTGAACAAGGCCGGATCGTCAGGAGAGCAGGGCCCATTGATGTTCGAGGCCCGCTTTGTCTCGAGTTCCGTGAGGTGTTTCGGCCATGAGCATCAGTTTCTTCCGCAGTACGCGGATGTCTCGGAGTAGCTGGCCCGGATCAAACGTAACCGCTGCACCCGCCCCACGTATTCCGAGAGCTTGCTGATGGTTAGGCTGGCCCGAGAGTAACCGGGGCAAATTCCCGGGCGGAGAGGCTATACAAAGTCGGCGCAGTGTGATTCACGCCATGGGTGGCACAAGGCGATGACATCAGCGCTGGAATGGCGGATTTGGACCTGCGCCGTGTTGTCGCGGCGCTGGTCGAGCGCTGTGACCGACTTGAGGAAAAAGTCGAACACCTCACTGCCGAGAATGCGGCTTTGAAGGAAGAGAACCAGGCGCTTAAGGACGAGATAGCTCACCTCAAGGGGCACCCGCCCCGGCCAAAGTTCAACAAGGCGAAGCCGTCCGGGATGGAGAAGGCTACTGCGCCGAGTGGCAAAGCGCGGCGCAAGCGCACCCGAGGTGCAGTAAAGTCGAAGCTGACGATCAGCCGGGAGGTGACGCTCAAGGCGGCGCCTCCGGTCGGATCACGTTTCAAAGGTTACGAAGACGTTCTGGTTCAGGATCTTCGGATCAGCGTCGAGGTGGTCCACTATCGCCGCGAGCGGTGGCAGGACGCGGATGGGAACCGCATCGTCGCGCCACTCCCCGTCGGTATTGTCGGCGGGTTTGGTCCTGAACTACGGCGCTTTATCGCAGCCGGCCATTTTCAGGGTCAGATCACCAGTGAGCGGTTGACCGCGCTGCTCGAAGGCATGGGCCTGGAGATCTCGAAGCGCCAGGTTGTGCGTTTGCTTAGTCAACGGCTTGAAGGTCTGGTGGCTGAAGACCAGGCCGTGCTGGTCGCGGGCTTGCAGAGCTCGCGCTGGATCAACGTCGATGACAAGGCATCATCACTCGAGCTGGTGACGAAGCCTTGCGAAGCACGCTGGTGATGGGCGCCACCGCGCTCCTTCAATATGTCAGGGCCGGACGTGGAAAGAATGCCTCGCCATGGCTGCTGGACATGCTCAAGCGCAAACCGCCCAAGCTCGTGGCGGTAGCGCTGGCAAACAAGATCGCCCGGCTCGCCTGGAAGATGATGGTGACCGGCGAGAGCTATCGGAAAAACGCTGAGCTGCCAGAGTTGGCATGCGCGGCATAAGAGATCAGGCAGTCACGGTGAGCAGGAGATCAAAGCTACCGTGCTGATCTGATACGTGAACTTGCAAGAAAGCAGATGGCGTGATCGATCGATCCAAGATGCGTGACACTCCGCAGGACCCAGGGGCCTTTGTAGGTCGCTCCACTGTTTGGAACGCGCGTCGCGGAAACCATCTTGGCCAGCGTTCATGTGCGAGCGCAACAACAGGCCGGACATATGAACGCAAGCGATCCGATCAAACTACTGCCCACATCTTGCAAGGAGGAGGCCGTCCACATATGGGTCCTGGTTCGCGATCCTGACGGAAAGCGCGACCCGCAGGCCTTCTTCAGTACCGACATCACCCTCGAGCCCGCCGAGATAATCGCCCTCTACGTCCGCCGATGGCAGATCGAGGTCACCTTTGCAGAAACCCGCGCTCACCTTGGTGTCGAAACACAGCGCCATTGGACCGACAAAGCCATAACGCGAACCACGCCGGCGCTGCTGGGTCTCTACAGCCTTATATCGCTATGGGCCTGCGATCTGTTGACCATTAAAAGCGCCCCTTATTCCGCCGCCTGGTATCGAAAAATCAACCTGACATTCAGTGACGCCATCGGAGCTGTCCGCCTCCAACTCTGGGTAGGCGACATTAATCAACACTCCCCGCCGCACCCAGAACCGCACCATCTTCCCACAAACCGCCTAAAACGCATGGCTCAGGCACTATGCTTCGCTACCTGATCGTACAAAGCCGAGCTAAGAAAACATCATCGACCTCTGCTGTGAAGCTTGGAACAAGCTCGTTGATCAGCCGTGGCGCATCATGACAATCGGACGTCGAAAATGGCCGCTTAGGTTCTGATCAATGCAGGTTGCAACGGCAGGCCGAGAGGGATCAGGAAAATCAACAAATCCGTGGATTTTCAACGTCGCAGGGCTATCCTTGGGTAAGCAGCATGCGAGATCATGTCGCTTTTATTGACGTCTGATCCTCGATCCCTTAGGCATCAAGCGCTGATAGCCTGAATCAAAATCTCGCAGAAAAGCCGAATTATAGCTAAATAGGTGCATTCTGTCCATACGCGAATGCAGAACAAGTATTTAAATAAACTAAGTTTATACAATTATGTTATTAATGTCGTTAATGAAGTCCTCCATTTATTAGATCCAGCAGCTAGATCGATGTGCTAATATTGTGAATAGATGGCGATCTATAAAAGCAAGCTATTCTGAAATTTTCAATTGTAAGAAATATTGATTGTGGCCGGAGTCGATAGAATGGCGATCTCAAAAAATCAGTTGTTATTTAATTTCCTGGTCCGAGTTCTGCCATATTTAGTAATATACTTTATCAGCCTAGTTCTATGCGATAGTCGCATCAATGCATTGTTGACTATGCCAACAATGATAATAATTTCTGCCAACTTACTTATGCTCCGGGTTCGATTTGTATCAATACCGGAGGTAATATTGTTTGTGACATACTTGGCTTTTGTTATAAGGCCCCTTCAAGTTGTGTCAGGAAACGCATTTATTGGCACTACGGTTGGTTATAATCGGTACACTGACGACCAATTTCTGATAACACATGCATGTGCATGGATATTCCTATTAGTGTGCTCTTTTTATTTTTCTATTTGGCGTAGTAAAAATATCAAAGAATACAGGCTTTCTACATTTTCTGGACTCGAGATTATTCTGCTTTGCATATCTATAGCATCTTTTCTTATTTATATGGCCGGGATGGGCGGGCTATCGAATGTGCTAGCGCCACGTTTTGAAAAAATGAAGGTGCTTGATGCGCCTTGGTTAACTTTTTTTCGTGCGATGCAAATGACTGCAACAGCTGTTCTATTTATCATGGCGAAGGATAAAGGGTGGAGATATGCGCCATGCGCCATAGCTTCATTTTTTATACTTATCATGTCAGCAAATCCTTTCAACACTTCGCGTTTCAGCTTGCTCGCTGCATATATCCCTTTAGCATTAATTTGGCTAAGGGGACGCGTCAGTGCACAGAATTTCATGATCGCTGCAGGCGTATTTACTGTTATACTGATGCCCATTCTAAACGCAACTACTCGTGGGGGTGGGGCGGCTGCCGATAATTCGAGCATGAACGAGAGCATTTTTGTCATTAAATTTGTCGATGTTTTCGATATGACGGTTGAAAATGTCTCATACTCGTCGGTGTTTGGCTATACGTATGGGCAAAAGCTTATTGGAGATGCGCTTTTCTTTATTCCACGTGCAGTATGGACTAGCAAACCTAGTTTGAATGCTCTTGACGTAGGGGGGCGACTTGTTGACTTAGACATTGCTGGAACCGACAATTTGTCCATGCCGGTTTTTGCCGACGGATTTCGCGATTTTCATTTAATCGGTGCGTTATTTGGTAGTGTATTTTTCCTGCATATCATTTATCTTGGAGCTTTCTGGCGGCCAGTAATCGTTGATGGCTTCCCAATATCGGGATTTATAGTTTTCGCTTCTATACCAATTGTTTTTCGAGGCCCGTTCAGTTCGACAGTCCCTTTGGTATTTTTTCAGATTGTTAGTTTGTTTTTTCTTTCATTAATACTAAAAAGACTATCAGTGAAATACACAAGTGGAAAAGCGCAATTGCTTTCCGTTAGGCCGAAATCTGTTGGGCAAAGCCCTGCCGAGGAGATGAATAAGTGACTCGTATCCTGCGCTTTATCCAGAGTTCAGACCCACGCGGAGGCGGCCCTATCGAGGGCGCTAGGCGTTTTGCTCAGACTTGGAATGAATTAGGCCATACGCAGGACATATTAACATTAGAACCCCATGATGCGCCTATCTTGCCCGACTATCCGGGGGACATATTCCATTTAGGGCAACCTTACGGCCGCGGGCCACTTGCCCGCTATCGCTATTCTAAAAAGGTGGTTCCTTGGTTGCGAGAGAACGCATCGAAGTACGACGCCATAATAGTTTCCGGAATTTGGCGATATCAAGCAGTCGCTGCCCGGCGAGCGCTTAAAAACAGTAATATCCCATATTTTGTATTCCCGCATGGAATGCTGGACCCTTGGTTCAACAAGGATAAGCCTTACAAAGTACCTTTCAAAAAATTGTCTTGGCTATTGGTTGAGGGACCATTGCTGAATTCTGCAAAAGCGGTTTTTTTCACCAGTGAAGAAGAAATGCGGCAAGCGAAAAATATATTTAAACCGTACCATGTCAATGGTATGGTTGTTAATTATGGGGCGCCGGATTTAGTTGGTGATAAAATTTCTCAGGCACAGATCTTCAGGAAGATGGTGCCGGAATTAGATGGCGCACCGTATTTACTTTATTTAAGTAGAATTCATCCTAAAAAGGGGTGTGATTTAGCTATAGCGGCATTTGCTAGTATTGCATCTAAGCGCCCGGATTTATGGCTGGTCATGGCTGGTCCAGACAAACTTGGAATGATCCCAAAATTGCGAGCCCAAGCAACAGCGCTCGGCATTATGGATCGCGTATTATTTCCTGGGATGTTGGAGGGTGATGCTAAAATGGGAGCATTTCGAGAAGCTGAAGCATTCGTCCTCCCGTCCCATCAAGAGAACTTCGGTATCGCGGTTGCGGAGGCGCTGGCCGCCGGAACGCCAGTACTTATAAGTGATAAAGTGAATATATGGCGTGAGATAGAAGCAGATGGTGCGGGTATTGTGGGCCCTGATACGGTATCCGGCACTACAGCGGTTTTTCAATCATATGCGGCTTTAAGTGAAAGCGAGCGTGCCGAAATGCGCGACCGAGCTCGTAAAACGTTTAAAAGTCGCTTTGATGTTGATAATGCAGCACGATCCTTAATGGCGATACTACAAGATCGGAGCTAACTAACCCGTCTTATTCATCGAGCTCGGCCTGAAGGGTTGGCGGGAGTGGCACAAGTCTCTGATCTGTTTTAGGAACTGGGTGTCTACGCTGGCCCTGTCGCAGGGCAGAAAATGCCATAGGGCACACCCGCCATGAACGATGATGTCGTAAGCCCATTCCGATTCCCAGCAGTGCATCGCAAGAAAGTCGCCGCAGCTTTCGACGGTGGCCGCCGCACTTCGGATGGCGGGGTTCTGCTGCTGGCACAGGCAGAACGCGCGATGGGGATTTTCCGTCAGCTTGCCGGCTGCATTGCCGACCGGCGCGATCCTGCGCGGGTGATCCATCGCCTTGACGACATCCTGCGCGCGCGGCAGTATTTGTCGCCACACTGCACCGCCTGTTCGTCTCAGTGCCTGATTCAGAAGTTTCTCAACCGTAGCAATATCTTGCAGTTCTGCGGGTGAGCATGCGGATGGAGGCTATTGTTGTCCATGCCGTGGAGGATGCGATGGTGGTTTCCCAATCCTTGGCGAGGCGGCGGCATCGGCCAAGCCATGCGAAGGTGCGTTCGACGACCCACCGCCGCGGGAGAACCTGGAAGCCCTTCGCCTTGTCCGAACGCTTTATGAGCTCGATCGTCCAGGCCCCTGTGTCAACAGAACCGAGGATTTGACCCCCGGTCACGGCGCGGTGGTTTCGGTGTTCTGTAACCGCTTCACCCGCCCCACGTATTCCGAGAGCTTGCTGATGAGTAGGCTCGCCCGAGACGATGAGGAGATCGGGCAATGTCGGATGAAATTGATGCAGGGTCAAACGGCGGTTTGACCTGTGCGTCGCACAGTACGGCGTCGCGTTTGATCGAGAGTTTGACGCCGACGCGCCGACGCTACGAACGATGGCCTGATGAAGAACGTGACCGCATTGTCGCGGAGAGTTTTGCTCCTGACGTGACGGTGTCGCAGGTTGCGCGTGAGAACGGGGTCGGCCTGGGCCTGCTGCACGACTGGCGGCGACATGCACGCGCGGCGGGCGTGGTTGAGGAAATGCGGTTTGTGCCGGTAACGGTTGTCCGGGAGGAGCGATGCGAAGGCGCCGGGCTGGAACTGATCGTTCGCGATGTGACGGTTCGGATCCGGGGCGCGGTTGAGATGGACCACCTGCGCGCGGTACTGGCCGCGATCCGGGAATGATCCCGATCGACGGAAGCGTACGGATCTTCGTGGCGACACAGCCGGTCGACTTCAGAGCTGGGATTAACCGCTTGATGGGACTGGTGACGCACGTGCTGGGGCATGATGCCTGTGCGGGCGATGTGTTCGTGTTCCGCAACAAGGGCGCGGATAAGGTGAAGTTGGTCCGTCATGACGGGTCAGGCGCGATTCTGGCGACGATCTCCCTGAAGATATGGAGCAAATGGCGGCTCTGGTGCGTGAGCTCCAGGCAGAAAACCCCCAGTTGCGCGCGCTGCTCAAAGGCATGGCCCATCAGGCCTTCGGCAGCCGTTCGGAACGCGCCAGCACGATCCTGGGCAACCAGGGAATTCTTGATCTCGGCGACCTCGTAACCACGCCGGCTGCCGCAGCCAACGACGATGGCGACGCCGAAGGTAAGCCTGCCGTCGCTCGCCCACGCCGCAAGCGAGGCCTGATGGCGCTGCCGGCCCATATCGAGCGTGTGGAGCGCGTGATCGATCCCGATACGCTGGATTGCCCCTGCTGCGCCGGCAAACTCCACAGGATCGGCGAAGATGCCAGTGAAGCACTCGACTGGGTGCCGGTCATCGTTCGCGTCATCCGCACGGTGCGCCGAACGATCCTCAAGCGTTACAACCGCATCTGCATCGAGCTTGCCGAGAAGCCCGAGGCCTACGCGCCGATCTACATGCGCACCGAGGAAGGCGAGGTACTGCTCGAGGACTTCGCCAACGGGTTCTTCACAGCCATGCATCTCGACATGGAGGCGTGGAAGCCCTTCATCGCCGATCCCGAGTTCGGCTACCCTCTCGCGGCACTGCTTGGCCACAGCACCATTACAGGTGGCCCGTCATGGATCGAACAACTGGGTGATCCGAGGGCCAATCTGGCACTTGCCGATACGTGGCGCATGGTCCCGCAAATCATCTCGCTGATCCATGACCAGTGCGCCTTCGCGCGCATGACGCCAGCAGCCTGATATAAATCCCGCCACCACCAATGCGTGGGACAGGATCAGCGGTTACAATGATGCTGCGCTCTGCGTGGCGTGCGATCGAGGCGGCCAGCCTGTCGAGTTCGCCACTCGCAGCCAGCACATCCTTGCGGCCCAGAGCCTTGATCGTGCGCTGGCGGACGATTTTGCCCTCGCGCACGCTCTCGACCAGGTAAAGATAGCGGTGCCCGCGCGCGACTCGTTCGACGACGTACATGGCCAGGTTGTCACTGCCTGCACCCGCAAAAATAAACCAAACCGCAAGTCACAGGCAAAATGTTGTTATCACACCCGGTTTTCGCGCCAAATCTACTCCCGGCAATATCAGATACTTACGATCTCGCGTTCCCCGCGTGTTCCGCCAGCACTGTTCAACTTGGGTCAAGGCTAAATTAACGGCGGTGCTTTGTCTCACCGTCGTTGGCACGGAGGGAGGCGATTGGCGAATGCAGTTCCAGGTCCGCCGACGAGCGCGAGACCAAGGTGGTGGACAATCGTCTCAAGAGGTTGAGTACGACGATGATATCGAGCCAGGACACCGGCATCGAACTGCTCGCAGAAAATTCGGCGCCCGCAAACGTCCGTACCGCACCGACATTACGAACTCCTACCGTGTCAACGGAAAGCTGCTCAGCAGCAGGTCACCGAGAAAATCGCCGCCTGAACCGTCTCCGGTGTGTTCAGTCTCATAGACATCTTCAAGCTGAACAAATGCGCCAACGATGTCAGATTAAGACGATACGATTCGGAATGATCGAAAAATGATTTAACGAATCGCAATTGGTGCAATATCGCCCACCCCATACGGAACTAAAATTGAAATTTCCTGACTATCGCAGTATTTATCTGGAATGACAAAGCTGTTGATACCTTTGTTTATCCGCATTTTGTACAATCGACGTAGTGCAGTATTTTTACCTAAACAATCTATCTGCAGAACAAATGACATTTTGGCGATAGAAACATCGCCTCTTACGTGGGCAATATGTTGCCCGCTCCCAAGTTTGGCGATGCGCGTGGCAGCTAGCGACTTGATCGGTCGTGAATTCTCATAATGCAAATGAGTACCCGCCTTGGTCTCCACAAATTTCACATCTAAACCAGCCTCTTCCAACAACCGCCAATCAAATGGCCCAGGGACGCGGATGAAGGATTTGAATCTAAAATCTGCAGGGTCAGTTGCAAATCCCTTTGAACAAAATGCAGACCATAGAGAATTAGAGACATTCGCTTCAGAAGCGAGGGCAAGCTGGCGGATTTTCAGAGATAAAACACCACAGTCTATGGTGATTTTATCATTCGCCATAGATCTAGAAATTGCTAACATAGACTGATACGGCAGATTCTCTACCGCCCATACTATAAAATCATTAGCCCACGAGCGGTCTGGCTCAATAATTCCTTCGCTAAAGACTTTGACTCCGTCCGGAGTGGTTAATATAACTTTACTTAATTCCTTAGTCTTTTGGTCACGATCTCCTTGGCGCCAAAGCGCCAAAAGTCGCTGAGCCGCCACACTGGAAGCGCCAGACTGTTGAGCCGCAGCTGCCATTACCCGCTGGGTATAGCGGTCACGCCATCCTCTTTGGGCAGCCAGAAGCAGGACGGGTAAGGCGGCATCACCTCGGCCTGACTTTATCAAACCATTGGTTAAAAGTGCCAGATTTTCTGCGGGCAGTGGCCGCCGAAACACCAAATCGCGGGAATACGCGATACCATCCGCATAGTTGCCCGCGCCATATGCTTCCCGAGCGAGGGGTTCCAGAGCATAGCCTCGAAAAATAGGCGGTACAAAGTGCGCAAAGATTTCATCCCTCCGCGCCTGCCGATCGATCTGTACTCCAATTGCAATTAACGCAATAATTATAATCGCGCTAGCCCAGGCGATTTTTCCCCCTGAAATACGCAAATTGGACAACTATTTTTATTCCTGATTTGTGCCATAACTATAATAGTTGTAAGCATAATAACTGTAATCATCACCACCGGACTTGGGTGTAAACCTATTTAATACAACGCCGAGAACATTAGCATTTATCAGAGATAGTCGACGCAGGGCTGATTTTACCGCGCCTCGATGGAAGCTTGACGCATCAATGACGAACAAGACCCCGTCTGAGTGTTTTGCTAGCAAAGGTGCGTCAGACAGGCCGAGCAAAGGCGGGCAATCGAGTACGACCATGTCAAATTGACTGCGTACTTGCGCAATGAAGGCGGCGAAGCCCTCCCCCGCTAGAATAAGCGCCGGGTCTGGAGGCGACGGCAAACCGGTTATGTAGCTCAGCGTTGGTGCGTGCTCGGCTTGGTGAACGACTTCGTCGAAAGTTTTTTGGCCTGTTAAAAGATCGGTTAAACCTGAACCTCGGCTGTCGTTCATTGTGTGATGTAGTGTAGGACGACGAAGGTCAGTATCCACAATGAGAACTTTTTTGCCGAGCATCGCAATGTCCATCGCAACAGCACGAGCCGTGGTAGACTTGCCTTCAGCCTCACGCGAACTGGTTATTGCCAGCACCTTAGGAAGGCCGTTTGCAGTTGTATATCGGAGGTTTGTTACAAGCGAACGGTAGGCTTCGCTTGCGCTCGAGCGACGGTCGCCTAGTTCTCGATCTAAGTCACCTTCTTTTCGTAAGGGCACTAAACCAAGCAACGGCATACCGAGCTTCTTTTCAACATCATCGGGCGACCGTATAGCGTCGTCTAGCACTTCCTTCAGTGCAACTGCCACAGCCGCGCAAACAAAGCCTAGAATCAATGCTAGTGCAACATTAAGGAACAATCTTGGTGAACTTGGATCACGCGGCGCATCTGCTCGATCCACTATAGTAACATTGTTAGATGCTGATCCAGCGGTCGCGTTAATTTGATTGTAACGGGACAAAAGCGACTCGTAGAGAGTTCGATAGGTATCAGCTACCCTCTTGAGGACAGAGTACTGTACGCCGCGATCTTGTTCTCGGAGTGCATCACTCCGCAACGAATTTACTTCTCCAACAAGGGCCTGTTCTTTTTCTTGAGAAGCGCGATAGTTTACCTCGGCAGAGCTCTTAATCGCGTTGGCAATGCTCGTAATACGACGATCAAGTTCAGATATTTCTGCTCGCTTAGCTTTTACTGTAGAATACCCTTCCAAATGCTTTGATAACTCGTCCGCAAGAGCCGCTTCGGCACGAGCTTTATCTGCGACGAGTTGCATTACTGCGGCATTCGAATTAACCTCCGACACGGCAAGTGGCGGTTGCTTTGCAAGAGTTTTCCAACGGTTCTCAGCTGCTATCCGTTCGGCAGTTGCACTCGCAGCTGCATTATTGAGTTGGACTAGCATATCATTAGTGACTGACAGGGCAGATTCCTGGCGGCCCGTCTCACCTTCACTAGAGATTCTTATTAGCCCTGCGGCTCGGGCGTACTGATTTAGGTCTCGCTCAGATTGCGTTAATTTGACGCGCGTTTCCTCGAGCTGGTCAGCGAGAAATTGGCGAGCATAGCTGGAGCTATCAAATTTCCGACTGAGATTGTATTCGATAAACCGTTCAGCATACGAATTTGCTAATTTAGCGGACAGTCCCGGTTGACGACTAGTAATGGTGATGGCCGCAATACGGCTGTCAGGAGCCATATCAACTGAGAGAACATCAAGGAGGGCTTTGATTGCTGCATCTTGACGCGCAACGTCAAGCTTCTGATTAGGCGCGCCGGCCTCCGGCATCCGACTGCCTAAAGCCTCAAAGAAACCCGCGTCGCGATCGAATCTGCCACTTTGTACAACCGATCGAGCAAGTGCACGACTTTTCACTATCCCAAGCTGGGTTTGCAAGAAGCGATCGGTATCAGAAGACGCAGCCGCTTTTTGCAACTCGCTCCCTTCAATAATCTGATCAGCCTGGTCTTCTATAAGAATCTGAGCTGTAGCTTTGTATGTTGGCGTCATAAGCATCGTAATAACGATACCAACGATAACAACTCCGATCACAACTCCAGTGATCAATAAAGCATTTCGACGCACAACATTGATGAGAGACTTAAGGTGAATGGTAAAATCTATACCATCGCCTTGATTCTCAGAATATGCGCCCTGACCGTCTCTATCGAGAATTGCGTCTTTCAAGTTTCGTCCCGCCATCTTGCTGCGATTTTAGACTAATCTAGTTTTTATTTATTGAAGCTCAGTATCTTCTAGCGTTGATGCTGTTGAGCATTCGGAAATGTACCCGCTGAATTTGATGCTTGCGAGCTCGTATCGAGCAATTAAGCACTGCCCGTTCCCAAATCACACTGACGATCCGATCCTGAAACGCTGCTCCTTCGACGGTATGGTGAATCAACTAGGAGCGCCAGCATAAGGCCTGAGACACATAGCAGCGTCTCGTTCCGTAAGGGATAGTCCAAAATCGATTGAAGCGCGAGCATTATGAAAATTGGGATGGGTGCGATAGCGGTCCCGCCACGCCGAGCAGCCTTCAAGCCGCTCATAAACAGAAAAATTAGCCAACTCGCTAATAGCGTTAAACCAAGTAACCCGGACTCGATCGCTACCTCAATGTACTCATTATGGGCCCGTGCGGCACGCCCAGGTCCGATATTTTCGAGCGTCTCATCGATCTGAAAGACCTCATCAAACGTACCAATGCCGCTACCAAGGGGCCAAAATCGCGCGATCGATTCCACTGAATCCTGCCAAATCAGGGGCCTTGCATCGCTCATCCTACTGAAGCGTGATAGACTTCCTTGAATTCGTTGGTTGTCTTTCCCAATGATTATAATACCGCCAATAAGCAATCCAAATCCCAACGCCGCGGCAACAAAGGCTCGCCGCGTCCTTCGGAAAGATATCTGCGATGAGAATATACGGAAAACAAGATATACTAAAGGAATGCTGACAAGTAACATACTTGAACGGGAACGAGATAGGATTAAGCCAACAACGAGTAGCATACCAATTGCGACACTCCCAAATCGCCATGCTGATCTAAAGCGCTTGTTTGAACTTATAGAAATGAGGCCGCATAAAGTAATATCTAGAAATATTCCCGCAGAGTTACGATTCGCAAATGTGCCATGTAAATCTTGACTTCGGTACGTTTCAGCAAATAGCTGAAATTGACGATTTCCGGTAACAAGCTGTTGAGCACCTAAAAGAACTATTAGGACGCCAGTTATCACCATATAAACGAGAAGCCGATTCTTTTCCTTTTCAGGAAGATTCCAGGAAAGTATAAGGATCGCAAATGGTGGCATGAGCGAAAGAAATGCTACAAGCGTTCGTCGCACGTTTAGCGACATCGGGAACCATACGTCGCTGCTGCCTAGAAGATCGAACGATTGTATTACAAGGTTTCGGCCGGGCAAGACCTGCCAAATTAAAGGAGGGAGAGGAATACACTGTAAGATAGGTAGTAGTATGGTCGCCCCAACCAGCAGGGTCAAAATCCGCGGGGCTTTTCTGAAAAAATAAATTAATGACGGTCGATTGAACGCGATCAGGGCCAGCGAAGCTAGCTGAACGATAAGATTGAAAAGCCCTGCCCCTGACCCACCGCCGCCAAAAATAGCTGCAACGCCAAGCAGCATCGCCACTTGTAGCGCTTTGCCATTGGCCGCGGCGTTAAGTTCCGCGTCCGCCGTGCGCAAGGTAATCAAGTCAGACAGGTCGCCCTCACGTCCGAAATATTCATAAAAAGAAAGCCCTGTCCTTGCGAACCCAAGGACAGGGCCTTCAACTAAAATTTTTTATTAAGAACCGTTCGACTTGTCCTTAACTGCTTCGTAGATGCCGTAGCCAGCAGCACCCGCGCCGATAACGGCGAGGGCGATAATGGCGGAATCGGCCTTTTGCTTCGCCTTGACCGGTGCGGATTTACGCTGGCCGATGCCGGACAAGCTGGCGATTTGGCCAGTCGACGCCGACGCCTTGGTGCCCGCTTGGGCCGCTACTGGGGCTGCGAGCATCGCTGCCGCGGTCAGTGAGAACAGAGCGTTTTTCAGCTTCATAGGGCCTCCTAGTTTGGTTGATGGACTGCTTGCGTCATCGTGATATATCGCAACGCACAATGGAACGCAAAAAAAAACCTGCTAGTGCCTTTTGCCGCCTCGTTATGGCTGTTGTTGCCTGTTCATGGGGTTCCATTCCAAGCTCTGCAGCTGAAAGTGAGCAATGGCCACTAGCTTTACGATCTCAGATTTCGCGCTTGACGGACGTTGGGTATCGGCTTGGCGCTGTAGCTGCCCCAGCATGTTTTCTAACTGCCGCTGGCACTGGTATAAGCATCGATTATCTCGAAGCTTATGGAGCTAAAGATCGACCGGCCGTTGCAGCAATTTTAGGTATGACGGATGCTCCGCAAATCGCGGCGGTTGCACAAGGAAGTCCGGCAGAGCGAGCAGGCATTCAGCCCGGAGATGATATTGTTGCGATCAATGGCATTCCCGTTGGCATGTTGCGATCGACCTCTTCTGACACATCGCTTTTTGCAGACGAATTAGAGTATAGACTTGCTGCTACTCCAAAAGGATCGATGGTTAAACTTAATCTAAAGAGGAAAGGAGTAGCGATGAAAATTGAATTATTGCCAACTATTATCTGCGCTACTCGTTTTGTGGTTAAGACTGGACTTGGTGTCACAGCGTTCAGTGACGGAACTAACATAGCAATTTCAAGTAGATTGATTGAATTTGCAGATAATGACGATGAATTGGCCCTCATTGCTGCCCATGAGCTTGGCCACGTTATTGGCCGAGATGGCAAAGCAGATAATTTGGCGGAACGGCGCCGCATGGAAGATCGTGCCGATTTGCTGGGCGTGAGGCTTTCGCATTGTGCAGGATATAATCCAGAGATGGGCGTTCAGTTTTGGATTCGACGTGACGCAGGTGATTGGCTACGCTTGTTCCGCGATCCCACGCACCGCTCACGTAAATCTCGTGTTGCGCTTATGCGTAAGGAGATCGCTATGCTCGCGTGCCCATTTTCGGCATCGTTCGTATCTGCGTCATTTTGACCATGATGTCCCGGCGGTAGCGCGGGATAGCTTGCGTCTGGCCACCGGCCTCATTACTGCTTATCAGCAGTTGCCTTGGCATTGGAGACATCCGGCGGTGTATAATTCGAAGACGTCCTTCTTGCTCGGTGCCATGTTGGTTAGTGGTGTCCTTGCAGGTTGTAAAACGACTACCCCTAATCCGGATTTGCCCGTAGGCGATGCTGCCTATGCGATCATGCCTGCGAATACCTCTCCTCCGACAACTTATAGAATCCGCCCATTGGATGTGTTAACGGTTCGGGTTTTTGGCGAGCCTGATATTTCCACGGACTCGCTCCAAGTCGATCAGGTCGGCCAAATTCAAGTCCCTCTCGTCGGAACGCTAACTGCCGCAGGACATAGTGCGCCCGAAGTCTCAAGAGAAATTGCTTTTCTTCTAGGTCGTCGGTATTTGGTCGATCCGCAGGTGGCTGTGTCGGTCAAAGAAGTAGCGCCAAGCTACGTTTCTGTTGAAGGTGAAGTGAAGAAGCCTGGTGTCTATGAGGTAAATAAGGATGCGACCCTGCTCTCGGCGATAGCGCGCGCTGAGAGTCCTTTAGCTACGGCCAAACTCAATGAGATTGTTGTTTTCCGGACAATCAATGGTCAAAGATTGGTAGCGCGCTTTAATTTGAAAGATATCCGTACCGGTATCAGCCCGGATCCGGCAATTATGGACGGAGACGTAGTGATGGTTGGCTATTCCAGTATGCGTGGGCTTCTGCAGGATGTTTTGAAGGCTGCGCCGCTCTTCAACGCTTTCGCCGTTCTGAATCGGGATCTCTGAATATATCTGGCCACACCGCCAGGATATTTCGTCTTGAGATTGTGATGGAGGTTGTTGTAGCTGGCACCCTTGAGACATCTGCGGCAAATTTTGCGCCTATATTTGCGAATTTCGATTCTCCCGGCCATCATTCCGGTTTGATGCCGGTCGGGTACCGCTGTCCACCTCGGCCTTCTTTACCCATTCGAGCAAAGTATGGCCGGAGCAGCCGATCTTCTCGGCCACCGATGTGACTGCCGCCCAGCGGGAAGGATGATCACCCTCGTGATCCAAAACGTAAGCGCGAAATTCCGCGCACCTGTTCGGTTGAGTGACGCGGTGTGAAGGATGTGTCCACCAAGGAAGAGGTGGACACATGGAGATGGCACCGATGGGCTCCTATGGGCTCGAGGTTGTCAGGGTGACGAGTAACGGCCGGCGCTATTATGGTCGGGCGGGGAAGTCACGGTTGGTCGAGGCGTGCCTCGAGCCGGGCATATCGGTGGCGAGGCTTGCGCTGGAGCATGGTGTCAACGCCAACCAACTGCGCAAATGGGTCAGGAAGTTTCAGGAGCGTCAGAGTGCGAAGGGGCATCCTCGCGCTCACCTGTCTGGCTATACCGGTATTCTCCAGGTCGACAGGTATGCCGGCTTCAATGCCCTGTTCGAGGAAGACTGGGCCGATAAGCCCATGACGCGCGCAAATTGCTGGGTTCATGCACGCCGGGAATTCTTCAAGCTCGTCGACATCCGGCAGCAGCTCAAGCGCAAGAAAAAGGGCGCCGCGCCGCTCATCTCGCCGCTGGCGACCGAGGCGCTCGAGATCATTGATCGGCTCTTTGCCATCGAGCGCGGCATCAACGGCAAGCCTGCCGCCGAGCGCCTGGCCGTTCGTCAGGAACTGTCCGCTCCGATCGTCGCTGAACTAGAGGCATGGATGCGTGAGACGCGTAGCAAGCTCTCTCGTCACGATGCCGTGGCCAAGGCCATCGCCTACCTCCAGAACGACTGGGCGGGCTTCACCACCTTCCTCGCCGATGGCCGGATATGTCTCTCGAACAACGCTGCGGAGCGCCAACTGCGCAGCGTTGCAACGACTGGTTCATTATGCACCTCCTCTTCAAACGTCCGGAAACAGGGACTTTTGGTTTTCCATTTTGATGCGACACGGGCCTCTGTAACGCGGAAACTGGGTCACCTCGTCCTTTTCCAGGTCTGCGGCTCGGATTTGGTGCGGCGCATCCGGTACAACTTGTTCGGTAGGCAGCACGCCCTCCTTGATCAGTCGACGGACGCGATGGGCCGTAACTCCGAGCTTTTTGGCGGCTTCGGTCAGCGTAAGCCACTCCCCATTCTTCTCAGCAGATCGGTATCCGTGGATTTTATGGACCGTGCGCAGTGCACCGACACGGCGTGCGGTCCACGTTTTTCCTTGTCCGGTCTGCATTCCCATCCGGTTCAGAGTAGCGGCAATGTCGGCGTCGGACCATCGGGTGGCCATGGACCGCATTACAGCGAGGGCAGCCTCCGGCGTTTTCTGGCCATGTTCGCCAGGGTTCGGTTTGCGAATACGCAGCTGAGAGTGTTGACCACCTTTCCAGTGGATCGTCAAAATGACTTCACGTTGCTCTTCGTCAACATCGGCAACGATATCAGTCACGAGAGTGCGCAGGAGTTGCTGGCGACACCGCGTATCGACGTTTGGTGCGCTCCAAGCAGCCTCCAAGTCAGTGGCAATGCCGGCAAAATCGGGGATTGGGATGCCAGCGTCGATTTGTCTTGCCTGCGTCAAAGCAGCTTCACAAGCTTCCACGCGCCTGAGCGCGGATTCCCAACTCTTCTCAAGTTGAGCAGCGATCAGGCGGTTGTCAGGGTCGCAAGCGGCATAGCGGCGTTCAGCAAGAGACGCCTCGTATCGCGCTTGCTGCAAGTCCAGCTCCATCATGCGATGTCGCTCTTCCAGATTATCCCGATGCACCCGGTCAGCTTCCATTGCGGCCTCGATTGCCATTGGCGTTACGGCGCTCAATATTTCTTTGCCAATAGCAGGGTCGATCCGAGACGCGCCAAAAGTCATGCATCGGGGTTTGGCCAGCATTTGGTTGATACTTTTGCATTGATAATAGGGATGGCTTGGCCGCCCTCTATAGGAAACAGACAACCGCCTTCCACATCGGCCACAGGTGAGCAGACCAGCAAGCAAAGCCTGGCCGCCACGACCCGATTTGATGCCGCCCTTCTTTGCAAAGGTATTGACGGCAATAAGGCTCTGGTTCCTCTCAAACTCGCCCCAATCAATGTAGCCTTCATGATGATCCTGGAGCAGCACTTCCCACGTTCCAAAAGGCTTGCCGTGGCCGTAGCTTTTGCGAGCCCTGCCATCGACAATCTCTGTCCGCTTCTCACTTTTGCCATAGGCGTATGCCCCAGCGTAGAACGGGTTCTTCAGGATCGAAATGACGCTCCGATAGCGAAGCGGCACCCAATCGAAGGACACTCTTTTGCGCCCGTCAGAAGGACGGGGGAAATGGAAATTGTCCGCGGTGAGCGAAATCAGCACCTGGCGGGCGCTACCAAGCTCGCGGAAGCGCGAAAAGATAAGGCGGATCGCCTCCTGCACCCGGAGATCAGGATCAAGCCCCAGACCATAATCACGGTGCCAGATATAGCCGATCGGAACACTGAGGCGCAGTTCCCCCCGTCGTGCTTTGGCGCGCGCTGCGTCGAGCATGCGCGTTCGCAAAATGCCGAGCTCAAACTCGCTGATGCTGCCCTTCATGCCCAACAACAAGCGATCATTCGGTCGACAAGGATCGTAAACGCCATCGAGATCGATCACGCGCGCTTCCACCAGGCCGCACAGTTCCAGGAGGTGATGCCAGTCTCGACCATTACGGGAAAGGCGCGATGCGTCCAGGCACAGCACTGCGCCGACCATACCTGTGCACAGGCCGCTCACCAGTCGTTCGAAACCAGGGCGGTCGACAGCGGCACTGGCGGTACGGCCGAGGTCATCGTCGATCACTTCGACATCACGGAATCCCCAGCGGCGCGCAACATCGACAAGTTCATATTGACGCCGCTGGCTCTCCAGGTTGTTCTGGACCTGGCCCGGGGTGGACTGCCGAACGTAGACGACAGCTTTGCGATTAAGCACCGTGGCCGGAATGAGATTATTGCCCGTCATCGCTCGGCTCCTTCTCCACGGCGCCGGCCGCCGCCATCAGGAGGGTCGCCAACCTGGCGACGACCGTGCTTCGTTCCGCGTCGGTCAGGCCCCGAATCTGTGGCATATCGAGCGGCATGCTCAACTGACGGGTCAGCATCGGTAACGTCGAGGGTGGTGGTAATGCCTTCATAGGGCGCCTCCTGGATGGCGGTGAGTCCATCCGACGAAGTCTGCCTGAAACCGCGATCGGTAAGCAGTCTATGAAGCTCCACGAGGCCAGTCACCGCAACCCGCGGTTCGCCCATTGCCATATCAGCGCAAAACGCCCGATCCAGCATCCACTCCGAAACCTGAATGATCTCGCCCGGCCTGATCTCTACCCGGACAATCGCACCACTGGCCCGATCCTCGCGGCCTTCATACCGAAAACGGTCGCCGTAATATGGATGCCAACGATAATGAAACTCTACCATCTGCCCGACATGGGCAGAATGAACATGTGACGGCAACAGGAAGAAAATCCTGGCTTTTCTGCGACACCATCGACGGCGCACGGGCGAGCGCCGTCACCTACAGCCTGATGCTGACTTGCCGCGCCTGCGGCGTCGAGCCTCTCGCGTGGCTACGCCATGTCCTCACTGAACTGCCCCAGCGACCTCACGACGCCGATATCGACGACCTGCTGCCATTCAACTTCGAAAGACACGCCTGACCCGCCGACGTCGTTGCGCTGGCCTGTCTCGTCCAGCGTCAACTATGATGGCCGCACTGCCTCCGGAAGCAACGTGCTACGAAATGCGCGCTTACTCCAAAACCATCCGGATCGCTCGCTCACGAATCTCAGGCGCAAACTTGTTTGTCGTCTTGCTCATCGTAGACCCTTTCTCTCAGGAGATAGGGCCTCCGGCAATCCCGGGGCGGTTCACAACGTCCAAAGGTAATTTACGCGGCAAACATCTTGCTAACCGGGCCGGTCCACATATGAGTCAGAGCCAATTCTCAGTGGCAATCAACAACTAAGGCGCTACATTTTAGCCCATCGGTAGTCTTCCACAGTGCCTCCAAACATCTGCTGGAGTGAGTTAATTGGCCCCTCAATTACAACTTTCACGACTATCGTTGAAACGGCAACGGCAGCGAGGCTTAACAAAAGTCGCTTTCGACAGAGGTTCGACGCCACTTCGGCTGCGTTCATTTCGAGTATCGCAGCAAGGATCCAAAAAGCTAAAATTTGGTATCGCGTTTCCGTGCCAGACTGTACGAGCCACCGGCTGATGCCCGCAGCCAATCCGAAGAGAATGGGTGTCGCATAGATGCTTATCGATGGGTGCATGGTAGGAGTTACTGACGTGCGATAAGCCAGCGACTTTTCTGCTTACGCCGGGGCGAGGCCGCCGGCTGCCATTCCGTTTGCTATCCTTGCCATTCGCGCCTCCAGACGATCGAGAACGATATCCTTAGACCAGCGCTCCTCTGCTCTTTCCCGTGCGGTGGCAGCATAGCTTGCAGCTAATGCTGGATGATCCAGCATGGTCTCGATGCCGCTCGCAAATGCAGGAGCGGAGCCTGGTTGTGTCAGCACACCGCACCCTTCGACCTCGTCGCCGAGCCCAGTTCCGGGATCGGCAGTCGCCACGATAGGGCGACCCGAGGCGAGCATGTTGGTCAGCTTGGATGGCAGAACCAGATCTGCGGCGCCGGCTAGTTGCGGCATGAGGTGAACGTTGGCCATGCCGAGCAGTTCGTTCAACCTCTCACGTGGCTGGAGATCGCGGAACTGGATGTTATCAAGATCGGCCGCGGCTGCTTCCAGATTGGCCCGGTTTGGACCTTGCCCGCAGATGACGAAAGTCAGGTCGCGGCGGTGTCGGAGCAGGCGTGCGGCTTCGAGGACAACCTCGATACCCTGCTTGTTGGCGATATTGCCCGAATAAAGAGCGACATAGGGTGTATCGATCCCCCACTCGGCACGATAGGGCGAGACGCCTTCGAACGGCCGGATCGCGCCAATGTCAGCCCAGTTTCGCAGTTGGTAGACACGGTCCCGAGGCATTCCCTTCTCGATAAGCTTTGCACACATCTGCGGCGAAATCGAACTGGTATAATCGAACATGTTAATAACGGTGCGCTCGAACCAGGGTCCGAGACGGCTCGCAATGCTTCCCTTGTTGACCAGACCGGTCGCCAGGGCTGCTTCCATTTCGAAGTCCTGAATATGCAACCAGCACTTTGCGCCGCTCAAACGTGCGGCGAGCCAGGCGAGCGGCGCGCCGATCAGAGAGGGCGCAACCGTGAAGACGATGTCAGGCTTGTCGGCTACAACAGCTTTGAGCATCCGCGGCAACGCCGACGCCAGAAAACTGAAGTGATGGGCGATGCGTTTCAGCCCGCTCGGTTTTGCGGGCACATAGATCGGGCAACGAGTGACCTCGACGCCGGCTTCTGTCGAGCGTGTCCAACGCTTGTTTGAATAGCCATCGAACACTTTCCACGCCGGATAGTACGGGTTGGCCGCGATGACCCGGACATCATGCCCAGCTTTCGCCCAAGCCTTCGTCATGTCACCGCTGTACAGCCCGATGCCGATTTCTTCAGGGGCATAATTTAGGCCAAGGAAAAGTATCTTCATCAGGCGACGGCAAGCTTGTTGGCGAGAAACCATTCGTAGGCCGAGCGGATACCCTCAGGCAGGGTGATCTTTGGTGCCCAACCCATGGCGCGCAGCTTGTCAGCGCTCATAAGCTTACGGGGCGTGCCGTCGGGCTTGGTTGCATCCTTAATGATCTCGCCTTCGAAACCGACGGCAGTCTTCACCATCTCCGTCAACTCCAGGATTGTGACGTCCTCGCCCGAACCGACATTGACATGCTCGTGGCCGGAGTAGGTTTTGAGCAGCATGACGCAGGCATCGGCAAGATCGTCGACGTGCAGGAATTCACGGCGCGGGCTGCCGGTGCCCCATATCTCGATCGACTCAGCGTTGGCCAGCTTGGCTTCGTGAGCCTTGCGTATCAACGCAGGCATGACATGGCTCGACTTGAGGTCAAAATTGTCGCCTGGGCCGTAGAGATTGGTGGGCATCGCCGAGATATAGTCGAGCCCATATTCCTTTCGGTAGGCCTGACACAGCTTGATGCCCGCAATCTTGGCTATCGCGTACCATTCGTTGGTCGGCTCCAACGGCCCGGTGAGCAGGGATTCTTCGAGAATGGGCTGTTCGGCAAACTTGGGGTAGATGCACGAGGAGCCGAGGAACAGAAGCTTCTCTGCGCCCGACTGCCGTGATGCCTCGATTACGTTCGCCTCGATCATGAGGTTGTCGTAAAGAAATTGGCCTGGGAAACTGTCGTTCGCCAGAATGCCGCCGACTTTGGCTGCTGCAACAACGACGGCATCGGGTTTGTGTGCGGCCATCCAGTCTAGTACGGCTGCCTGTTCGCGCAGATCGATGCGCTGTTCGGGGTATAGAACTTCGCAACCCTCGATTGCGAGCCGACGCGTGATCGCAGAGCCGACCATGCCCTTGTGCCCCGCGACATAAACCTTTTTGCCGCTGAGATCGTAGATCGGCTCGCTCATGCATCTCTTTCCATGTTGCAATGCGGCAATATCTAACGCTTGGATCACCGTTGTGCAATTCCCCAAGGTGGAATTGCACTGAATGCTCTTAAATTTCTCCAAAAAATTATGGTCATGCGCGGCCCTAGACGCATGACGAGGTTAGGTTGGTGGAGCGTGATTCAATTAACCGCCCTTGGCATTTTGCCGCGACGGCGCCTTCCTCGCCTTTCGGAAGAATAGGAAGGCGCTTATCTATTTGGCGGTTAGGATTCCAGTGATACCGGTATATTGAAGCCATGCACTTTGAGGAGTGCGTGCCGCTTCGCAACCTTGAGGTCCTCGGCCACCATTTCCTCGCACATCGTCTGGACAGTGATTTCCGGGACCCAGCCCAGTCGCTCCTTCGCCTTGGCGGGGTCGCCCAGCAAAGTTTCCACCTCGGCGGGGCGGAAATAGCGCGGATCAATACGAACGAGAACATCGCCCACATGCACCGATGGTGCATCATCACCGCTCACTGCGTCGACGATGCCAACCTCGTCAACACCTTCGCCTTCAAAGCGAAGGGTGATGCCTAAATGCTGGGCTGACCAGCTGATGAACTCGCGTACTGAATATTGAACCCCGGTGGCGATCACGAAATCCTCAGCCTGTTCCTGCTGCAGCATCATCCACTGCATCCGCACATAGTCCTTGGCATGCCCCCAGTCGCGCAGGGAATCGATGTTGCCCATGTAGAGACACGGCTCGAGGCCCTGCGCGATATTGGCCAGGCCGCGCGTGATTTTACGCGTCACAAAGGTTTCACCGCGACGCGGGCTCTCATGGTTGAAAAGCACGCCGTTGCAGGCGTACATGCCATAAGCTTCGCGGTAGTTGACCGTGATCCAGTAGGCATAGAGTTTGGCCACAGCATAAGGTGAACGCGGGTAGAACGGAGTTGTCTCGCGCTGCGGGATTTCCTGCACAAGGCCATAGAGTTCGGATGTCGAAGCTTGATAGAAGCGGGTCTTCTTTTCGAGCCCTAGGAAGCGGATCGCTTCCAAGAGACGCAGTGTACCCAGCCCATCGACATCGGCCGTATATTCGGGCGCTTCGAAGCTCACTGCGACATGGCTCTGCGCGCCGAGATTGTAGACCTCGTCAGGCTGGATTTCCTGAATGATGCGGGTCAAATTGGAGGTGTCTGATAAGTCCCCATAGTGCAATTTCAAATCCGGCGAAGGCGCATGTGGATCCTGATAGATGTGGTCGATGCGCTGAGTATTAAAAAGCGAGGCACGGCGCTTGATGCCATGAACCTCGTAGCCCTTCTCTAGTAGAAGCTCCGCGAGATAGGAACCATCCTGCCCCGTGACGCCCGTAATGAGAGCTACCTTCTTACCGCTCAATGCCCATTCCCTTCATAAAGCCGTCTACAGGCGCATATCTCGCATTGCGGCGGGTCACGTCAACCGATTATGCTGCGCCTGCACATTATCCTTTTATAGGTAATTCTTGTCCTTTGCGACAAGCCCATAGCTGTCAACGGCGGCGCAAAAGTCGGCCACGGGGCGGAGTAAAACCAGGCCAGTGTGGCGTACGCCCGCGGGATTGGCCCTCGGGCTACGCCCTCACGCCACTCCCCCCGGGCGTTGGCTCGATTTTCAAGGGTTGGTTTTTGACTTGCGGGCACGGCTATGGGCGAGACGTTAGCTTTCGCCATTCATCTCCAGGATGCTGACGTGATGGGTCAACCGGTCGAGGAGCGCGCCGGTGAGACGTTCGGATCCGAAGGTCTCGGTCCATTCGTCAAAGGGCAGGTTACATGACAGCAAATCCATCTTGGCACTTAGATGCCGTGAGCGGGAGCCATCCACCTCATCCGCTTTCATTGGCCCGGGGCCGGAGATGGCGTGATGCGGCTTTCTGCCGCCCAGGCCTCTGCCTTGCTCGAGAAGCTCCAATGGTGCAAAATGCGCACGCCGCGCGTCGATAGTCCGGTCACAACGCGGTAGGTCGCGCGCCTGATTGCCTTGATCGAAAAGCGATTGCGAGTGCCCGCAAATCGGCCACAATACACGCATGTCCGCCACAGCTGCTGACCTTCCCGACAACATCGCCATACTTAAGGCGATGGTCCTAGCAGGACTCGAGCGCGAAGCTCGGATGCAGAATATCCTCGATCAGATCACCCGTACGACCTTCGACAAACGCTCGGAAAAGCTCAGTCCGGATCAGTTGGCGCTGAGCCTCGATGATCTCGACGTCGCCCGCGCCGAGTTGGACGGACTTGCCGAGCAATCGGCGGCGGCGGGAGATCGAAGGATGAGATGAGGATGATACATCTGCGCTCAATGGAGATCGGAGTAACGACAGATTCTGCGCGGTCTTCAAAAAAACATACAAGTCGAACGTAGCTACAAGGACACCATGCCATGAAAAATCGACGCTGCAACCGTCGTACCGTTTTAATCGGCCTTACAGCAGGCGTTGTAACAGCGGCTTCGCACGCACG
This sequence comes from Novosphingobium sp. P6W, assembly GCF_000876675.2. Classification (GTDB taxonomy): domain Bacteria; phylum Pseudomonadota; class Alphaproteobacteria; order Sphingomonadales; family Sphingomonadaceae; genus Novosphingobium. The sequence goes on along the minus strand of NZ_CP030355.1, from coordinate 42,653 downwards.
TCTCCTTGCTGACGTTGGCCGTCCTATGTTTTATCCTGCCAAGTATGGGGCACGCGGAATAGGTGCGAGCTTTGATGACGGCCCAGCAATTCAAGCCGCTATCGATGCAGCATGGATTAACGGCGGCGGCACAGTTTTATTCTCATCGGTCCCTGCGTTTTACAATGTCAACAACCCAATTATTTGTCGGCCGGGTGTGTCATTGAAAGGGGATGGCAGTCGCCCACGTATCATATCTACGGCTGAGGGAAAATCGCTTCTCTTACCTGGCAATTTTCATCCTAACTTCATTGATCGCGCTAAATACGACATGCTTAAACCAGTCCGTGCTGGAGACCATTTGGTGAAGCTTGAGAATGAAAATTCAGCAAAACGATATAAAACCGGGTCACAAGTTTACGTAACAAGTAGAGCGTGGGGGAAAACTGGGAACTTTGGGCTTCCACATTATGGTTGGCTAAACTATATTGTTGGCATAAAAAACAATTCTCTCATTCTAAGGGAGGCTATTGATATATCCACCGACGCGCAGATCACACCTTTAAATGAAATAATAGCTAGAAATGATATAAATCTATTTTTCTATTCAGATGCAACGATAAGTGGGCTTGTCTTGGAGTCGGGTCGACATATTATGAACGACTCTGCCATGCTTAGAGTAGATATATTTGATAATGAATTTGTCGCTAGAACCGCAATATATGGGAATGCATTCCAATATGTTCGCTGGACCAACAATCAATTTACATTCTCCCATGCGATAGGAGAGCAGTCTCTGAACAGCCTTGAAACATTATCTCGGAATAACAAATTCATATTCTCACCAAAATCAGATGATAAAGAAATTTTTCAAGGATTTTATTTTCAAGAGTTTGGAAGAAATCTAGCCGTAGAAAATTCTGTTATCAACCTAGGACATCACAGATCTAGAAATTTTTTAATAAGTATAGCCAATAGTCAAAATGTAAAAATAGATTCTTTGACATTTATTGGGGATTACGCAGATTCATTAATTTACATGGGAAACAAAGGTAGCGAAGATTTTCATATAACTGGAAATTCTATTCAGAATTGTAATTTTAATATAGGTGAAGTCATACGGTTTATGACAATTAAAGGTCAGGACTCTTCGTTTATGCATGGTAATTTCGTCGAAAACTGTGTTTTCACTGGGAAATCTGGAGCAAGAGACGCTATTCACTTAGAAGGATTGCGCGGAACGTTCTCTTTTTCTAACAATAAATTGGAAAATGTTAGCTGTATAAATTTCCCCGATTCTCCTAATCTCGCTATTAGTAACAACAGGACAATAAAAAATTCTAAAGTAATTTTGGAACATCGCAGGTGCTTTCAATAACTGCATTATCAATTAATGCAGATTTATACATATCAGCAGAATTTTTGAACACATTTTTTGTGAAGCTTATTTTTAAAAGACTTTGGCAAAATTTAATCTTGTCTTATGACATTTCCGCCTGCTTGGGCATAATAAGATGCCCGGTCCGGGGTGGGTAATTGCTCACGGGGTCGGCAATTGAGCCCTGATCAGGCGATCACGAACCTGCCGTCGACGAGTTCGCGGATAGCTACGAGCGCCGATTTGCCGCTGAGACGAGCGGTTCCGGTGACGGAGCGATATCCGGCGTGGATCTGGGCGCCCCAGTCGGAGCGGAAGCCGTTGGTGACCTTGCGGAACACGACCGAGGGGCGGATCTCGCGCGCTGATATGTTGTTGGTCGCAGGGACGTCGCGGTTGGTGAGGAAGACGAAGAACTTGCCCCGCCAGGCCTTGATTTGTTTGAGCAGAACACGTCCCGCCGGGTGCGCGACAGGCATCTGTACCAGGCGGGTCAGCAGATTGTCGGCCTTCGCGGCGTAGGCGGCCAGCGTCGTGTCTTTCAGGCTGCTTCGTCGCTTGCCGATCCGGATCGCCCAGCGCAGGTGGTCGCGGATTTTGGGGGCGAAGGCGGTATCCCCGCAGTCGATGGCATACTGAACATCGCGCAGGACATGGGCGAGGCAGACCTGATGCTCTTTGCCCAGTTCCTGCTGTCCGGCGTAGCGATCGGAGACCCACACGTCGGGTTGATGGCCACCCAGAACCTCGTCGACAACACTGCGCGCCCGGCGCGGGGCGATCTTGTGCAGGACCGCGTCTTTCGAGAGGAAGACCCATTGCCAATGGGCAATGCCGTTGGTGCGCGTGGACGTCTCATCGGATGCGATGATCCTTGCCGTCAGCAACTTGTCGGTGATCGCCTTCGTGGCTGCTGTCATTCCGACCTGCATGCGCCTGAAGGCGGATAGCGGCATCGGACTGATGGAAGATGGGACGGGTATCGAAGCTGGCCTTGGCGACGGGGAACAGGGCCTCGACCTGAAGCAAATCACGGTAGCGGATGACGGCCTGCAGCGGGGTGATCCGGGCATTGGTGCGCAGCACGCTGATACCATCGTAGCGGGCCTCGTCAGCAAGCTTGCGCGACACGCTCCGGCGGTTCGATCGTTCGGGGTTGGCTTGGCCGTTCCGCCTGAGATTGGCGATACGGATCTGGAGGAACGGCTTTACGGCATTCCCGGCGTAAAGCCTGGCCGGCGCAAGCTGCCCGAGCCGGACTGGCCGGTGGTAGCGCGCGAACTGAAGCGCAAACACGTGACGCTGCAGGTGCTCTGGGAGGAGTACCGGGCCGTCCATATACGGAATCCGCAGGGATGATCTGCTCATTGGAGGTTGGTCCAGCAAACAAACCATCTCATCAGAGGCCATTCTGCCCCCCCGCCTCCCACCTCAGCGGTTTAGTGCAATCCCAAACGCTTCGCAGTGGTCGGCAACCGGTCTAACGTTCCGGCGCGACAGTTGCTGGTATCAGGGCTGAAACTTGGTTATGATATTTCCTCCGCGAAAGCACGAATTTGGGCGCCATGCTTGCGGGCAATCGTTCAGTTTGGCTTTTGGCTGAGCCCAGTTCGTGCTTTCGCGGATGATATGAGCCTTTGCGAATTCGTGCTTTCGCGGATGAAGTCGCCGACTAGCGATTGGAGTATTATGAATGGCTGAGCGCAAAGCGAAGACCGACCAACGTGAGCTATTTTTCCTCGATAGCCCGCTGATGACGGAGGTCCGTGGAGAGCGATCGCTGATGGCCTATCCGTTCTTTTCCTTGAGCAAGGGCAAATGGACGAAGCCCCTCGCGTACAAGACCGACGCGGTCTCGATCGAGATCGTGCCCAACGCTAACGGTGCAGCTACGATCTACGACAAGGAGATTGTGCTATATATCGCTAGCCTCATGATCGCCAAGCTTGAGACCGGGGAAGAGGTCTCGCCTGATTTTTATTTCACCGCACATGACTTGTTCTGCGTCACCGGGAACAACCCCTCTGCCCGCTCCTATGCAAGGCTCTCACAGGCGCTTGAGCGTCTTCAAGGCACGCAAATCAAGACCAACATCGAAACCGGAGGCCAAGGCCAGGAAGGCTACTTCTCATGGCTTTCGGAAGCTTTGCTCTACTACTCAAGGTCTGAAGACGGTAAACGCGAACGCCGGTTGAAGGCGGTTCGGGTGCGCCTGTGCGATTGGCTGTATCGTGCCATTCTGCGAGATCGCCAAGTTCTTGATTACGCAGCGACGTATTTTCAGCTTGGGCCAGTCGAGCGGCGGCTTTATGAAATCGCCCGGTCTTCCTGCGGCGATGGCCCTTATGAGATCGAACTGGATGAACTGCGACTCCAGCTTGGATACCAGAACTCCCTCCCCCACTTCAGGCACGCGCTTAAGGCCATTGCCGAGCATAACTCCATCCCGGATTACATGCTCTCTTTGACGGAGAGCATACCGCTTGGCGACAAGCCCAAAGGACGCGGGCGGCGGGCGGCTCACTGTCTTGTGCTCATCCAAGCCAAGCCGAAGACGCTCTCAAGCGAGATTGCCCAAGACTGATTCGAGACGACTTTCAGGTCAGTTCAATTCCTCCGTGAAAGCACGAATCCGCCGCCGAAATTCATCCGCGAAAGCACGAAGTTTTGCGAATTCCTCCGCGAAAGCACGAGCTTTTTTGCCTTATCCTCCGCGAAAGCACGAACCGTTAGGCCTTCCGCAGCCTCGGGATTGCTGCGATTGTCCCGCTGCCAGCAGGTGGCTGGTAGGATCGTAATGAAGGGGTGGCTGTGACCACATAAAAGAAAGCCCGGCACGAAGGCCGGGCATCCCATTTGGATAGTGGAGCGACGTCGCCAAACGTCGAACCGGGTCAACTAACCCCTTCTCCATACTCCATATCGAACATGGTTTCAAGGATGCGCGCTTCGCGCCACGCCCTCTTTTTGCCTGGTGACGGCCCTCTGTGCGGAGGGACGAATGGCGACGCTTACTCTTGGCAATGCGCTTTTGAGCGCGTTTGCGGGAACGAAACTGCAGAAGCACAAAGCGAGGAACAGCGCCCCGCATCCGACCGCTGCGCGGATTTTGCGCAATAGTGTGGAAGCTGGCACGTTCGAACATGTGTTTTTTGTGCCGCCCGCAAAGGGAGAAACCGACCGTCTGTTACGCGCAGCGCGGCGCATTCTCGATGCCGGAAAGCAGTTACGCAGCGAAGCTCGGCGCGACGCACGCCCCCTCACCTCTCGCGAACGCCTCCTTACAACCTTAACAAGCGCCAGCGTACGAGTCCTAGAAGAGATTCTGACGCTCGCTCGTTTGAACAAGGGCCAGGTGTTCCCAAGCTACGATTACCTGGCACAGGCGACGAGCCTCGGGCGCGCCACGGTGGCACGCTCGTTGCGCATTCTGGAGTCGATAGGTTTTCTCGTACGGCAAAGGCGGTTCAAGCGGGTTGAAAACGTCGAAGGCCCAGGTCCGCGGTTAAAACAGACGTCGAACGCCTACCGGACAGTCTTGCCCCGGATCATCCTCGACTACCTACCGCGCTGGATGCGCCCTGCCCCAACTCCCGACGACGAATTGCATCGTCAGGCTGAACGCGCCGAAGAACTGGAGCATATGCGTTCACAGCTTTCATGCCAGGAGCTAGCGGAAACCAGCGTCGATGGCGCTTTGGGCAAGGTCCTTGCCCGTCTTGGAGCCGCATTGGATCGGCAGGAGCGTGAGTCTCAAACTGATACGCAAACACAACTCAATTCTATTATAATCACAGAATCACAACCAACATGTCCAGAACCGCCGACGTGGAACATTTCTCGACGCTCGTAAAAGGCGCGGTGAGGGAAAAATCGAACGTCAAACCTAATCCTGAAAGGTGGATATGCGACGCTATGCGTCGCAAGTGCTATCAGCGGGTCTAAGTGGCTTAGATATTGTGTGCTAAATTAGCTTAGTTCCAATCGACAGCACGGAATTGATTATAGATCAATCCGTAAGTGGTATTCTCATATCTACTATCCATACCGTTATTCGGGCTTTCGCTCCGAGAGAATCTATATTGATTTCCACACTGGACGGTATCTGCCGAATTGCAATTAAGCATGCTGACCCAGCTGCAGATCACAGAGTGCGTGCCCGCCTTGGTCACTGCTTGCAAAACCAAAAATGTTAACGATAGGCGTGAGATATCCTTTTAATTTGGATATCCTATCGATATCCAACTCCTATACCTATCGACGGAATAGCGATAGAATATCGAATGCCTACCGCTCGTATATGTATATCCTTGCGATATAGATTGGCTTTGGATAGGAATGTGAATGCCTATCCGGGTTTTCCAAGGAGATTAGAACAATGCCGGCGATTTCCGTTGCGAACCCCAAAGGCGGGGCTGGCAAGACCACGCTGACATTCATCCTTGCCTGTGAGCTAGCCAGAAGCGGTGCAACTGTTGCCGTGATCGATGCCGACCCGAACGCAATTATCGCATCATGGGGAAGAAAGCGGGCAAGCGAGGGGCGCGCTATACCTTTCGAAATCGTCGCAAGTCCCAAGGAATCAGAACTGGTGAGGCTAGTCGACCAGTATACGGCATCGCACGATTTCGTTCTGATTGATCTGGAGGGCACGGCATCGCGCATGACCTCACGGGCATTCGCTCGCTCACACCTTGTCCTCATCCCGTTCAATCTCTCGCCGATTGATGCTGAACTGGCCGCTAACGCTGTCGGTCTGATCCAAGAAGAAGCCGAAGCGCTCGGGCGAACGATTCCCTTTCGCTTGGTCCGCAGCCGGGACAATGCTGCGATCCAGACAAAGACCGCCAAACGCATTGTGACCGCAATCAATGAAGCACAATTGCCATTGCTTCCTGCCGGGCTTGTCGAACGCGCCGCTTACCGAGACATCTTCGATTTCTCATCGACGCTTGAAGAGCTGGACGAGGCGAACACCTCAGGCGTGCCGGCGGCAAAGAAGAATGCTTACGAGGTAGCGCGCGCTGTCGTCGCAGCGGTGCAAATGGAGATGCAAAAATGACCGGTTACGGCTTTGGCAAAAAACCTACTGCAAGTTTGCTGCCGGATCCCGGGGCGGAGATCGAAGACAGGCTGGATTTTACCGGCATCGAAAGAAGGCCTATGGCTGTTGATCCGGCGTTGGAAGAAGCCGCGATCCGCCGCGGCGACGCGTTAGGCTTCGTTGATCGCGGGGCAGGAGAGACAAACCGGCGTCGACGGCGCTCGACACAGCCTCAGACCAGCGTTTTTGTCAAAGGCCCCCAGGATACCCTAGATTGGTTTGTCGAGTACACAAACCAACGGGGGCACCGTTCCTATTGGCAGACAATCGAGGAATTCCGTTCATTGATTGAAGGAAAATAAGGACCGTGCCGCTCGACTACCGAGCGGCACCCATGCGTTGATACAATATCAGGCTGCATAACGGCGGCCTCAGAAGGCGCGGTCGTGTACAAGAACCCTTAGGGTGAGAAAAAGTATCTTAAGGTCTCGCCCTATCGACCAGCCTTCCAGATATTCGAGGTCCGCCTGAAGACGATTGATAAGGTCGGCTTCCTGGTCGGTAGCCCCCCGGAAACCACGGACTTGCGCCAAACCTGAAAGGCCAGGCTTGAGGGAGTGACGCTGCCAGTAGCGTAAATCGACTTCCCAAAACAACTTGTCACCCGCAAGCGAACCCGTCGCATGCGGACGTGGCCCTACGAGGCTCATGTCGCCCAGCAACACGTTGAATAACTGAGGCAATTCGTCGATACTGGTCTTGCGGATGAACCGGCCAACAGCGGTGATCCGTTTGTCATCCTTGGATGCCGAGATAGTACCGTCAATCCCGGATGTGGTTTGTGACATCGATCGAAACTTATACATGTTGAAGAAGCGATTGCCCCGACCCATGCGGCGCTGCATGAAAAACACAGATCCGCCATCATTCAACTTTACAGCCACGGCAACCGCGATCAGCAGCGGGAACAGGATAAGAACAGCGCTGCCGGCGAAAGCGACGTCAAATAAGCGTTTTAGTGCGCGTTCGCGAAGACCAAGTGGACCTGCCGAAACCATCAACAGACCGTGATTGCCGGCGACACGGGCACCTTGCGCTCCGAGACGAACGACTTCATCGTCCAGTACTTCGCCATCGATATTCGCGCCCTTCAGCATCATGGCCCAGTCCACACGGCGGCTAGGGGGACAGCTAACGATGACGCGGTCGAGGTTTCGAAGGATAAGGCCGATACGATCAAGAGCATCAGGGTCATGCAGATTAGGACGAAGGTCCAGTGCTGCGGCCGAAACGCGGATGGCGCCCTTCATTTCGACATTGGGACCTCCGTCATCGATGATCATTTCGTTGAGAATATTCTCACCGCACCGCCATCGGACAAAGCTACGTAGCTGCAACCGGGCAAAAGCAATTGACAGCATGGCAACGAACGCGCCGCAGTTGACGCCCCAGGGCGAGATATCGGCTCCCGGGCGGATTAGGAAATGCATGAAAACGACGAAGACAACCGATATCACCATAGTCGTCGCCGACCGGAAGATACCCACCCATGCGTCTTGAAGAGCCGAGGTAGAATAGGCCCGATTATAGAGGCCAATCATCATGTATAGTGGAACAACCAGATCAGCAATAATCAGACCTCTGTAAAATCCAGATACGCCTGAAATCAAATATTCAACCGCGGCAAATCCGATGAAAATCGCACATATATCAGCTGTAACCAATGCCAGATAGCACTGCATCCGATACCGCTGACGAGATCGAATAGGTGCCATATCTATGGAATTTCTGTTACGGGACCTGAGAGGCGAAGGCAAATTCGAGAACTCCAACAAGCCATGCAGAAGTGTTCAACCGCGTTTCATTGCTGAACGCGAGGAAAAAAGATTTTGCAAATGCCGCCACCCAGCGGTAGCCGTGCATTTACCGTTATTTCATCCTCAAATCAACATTACCTATCCTTGAACATTACCTATCCTTGAACATTACCTATCCTTGAACATTACCGATCCTTGATCGGGAGAATGAATCAGCAGGGCCAGACTGATTCAATTTTCGCGTTGGACGCCCATGTCGAACCTCACGAGCATGGCAACCATGCTTGCGCTAACTGCCATACCGAACATAGAACTTCCCGCGTACGGGGAAATTCTCGAGCTTTGGGCGGTTGACCCGTCCCGAAACATATCGCGCACTTGGCGGATATGTAAGCGGCGCGATCTGTTTGGGTGGACCGTCGTCGAATGGGGCTGGGGGCGCATAGGATCGAGAGGACAGTCGCGAACGGTTGTCTTCGAGCAGCCGGAAAAGGCGGTGGCGCTCGTCCGCCGATTGCTGTTACGGCGGGCAAATGCTGAGCGGCGCATTGGTGTCGCTTATAGACGCTGTGACTAACCCGAACGAACCCAAGTTACAGGATATTTGCACATACCCGTCACAGCTTATGCGGCAATAATTGGCCTGTTAATGGCAGATCAACGCATGAAATTCCGTTGATCTGCCTCAGGCTTCCCACGTTCGCGCGCAGGCATTTAACCTGATCCCGCGCTGCGTTCCGATTACCACGCGCGGGCGAGATTGGTAGATGTCACCGGTCCAGTTTGGATACGGCCTGGAGCCGTGACATCGCACCCGCCTACGCAGCGTACATCCCTGCGATTGTCACCTGCCTGAAGGCGAACCGAGCGCGCGCGGGGTATGATCAGTCCGTCCAGGCCCTGCAGCGGCAGAGCCCGGACGGATGGTCCTGTCAAGCTTTGTGGTCACCTTGCGTCGCCGAATGCTGCTGCGCAGATTCGATTGCCGGCTTTGCTGTGGGAGCCTTTTTCGCTCGTGGTTTTTTCACAGGCTTGATAACTTCCTTGGGCTTGCGTCCAAGGCCGATCTTGTGAGCGAGCGTCCGACGCTTTTCGGCATATTCCGCGCTAACCATTGGATAGTCTTTCGGAAGGCCAAATGCCTCGCGATAGCTTTCCGGAGTGTAACCGTTCAGCGACAGGTGCCTTTTTAGCATCTTGTAAGGCTTGCCATCGATCATGCTGATAAGGCGGTCAGGCTTTACCGAGGCGCGAATGGAAACCATGCCTTTTGGCTTTTCCGGTTCGGCCGCCAACGATGGTGCACCTGTGGCTTGCAATGCACCGAAGACATTCTGGATCAGACTGGGCAAGCTGCTGGTGTCGACGGTGTTGTTGCTGACATGTGCAGTGACAATATCAGTCGTCAAGGCGATCAAGGTTTCATTATCTAGCGGCAATTGTGGCTCCGTCAAAAGCGATGTGCGGCAGGCTTTAGACGGCCAATTGTTGGATGTCGAACTTACGCTGCGATCTGTGTATTTGTATACACAAAGAAAGGTCTTTAAGCAAAAAATGCCTTGGCTGTTAAGCAGTCAGAGCCAACCAAAAAGACCGCAGTAATTGTCAAAGGAATCACGCTTGCAACGTAATCAACCTATAGCGCCGCGCGCATGAAAGCTGCCCGGATCACCAATCAAACCCTTGTCTACAATGGGTGGTACAAGTTTTACCGGCTCGATATCTCAATGCCGGATGGTGCCGTCGTCGAACGGCATCTGCTTGATAATGGTTCTGCAGCGGCGGTATTGCCTTATGATCCGGATCGCCGGGTATGCATGCTTATTGAACAACCCCGGGCGGGTGTATTGGTAGCGGGGGAAACGCCCTTACTTGAAGCAATCGCGGGCAATCTGGATGGCGCCTCGCCTCAGGTGCGGATTGTAGAAGAAGCCCTTGAGGAGGGCGGCCTACGCCTTGGCGCGCTCGAGCCGGTAACGAACATGTGGTCATTGCCGCCCGTCTCGACTGAGCGCATTCAACTTTTCCTGGCCACCTATACTCATGCTGACCGGGTAGGCGAGGGCGGCGGCAGCCAGAGTGAGAACGAAAACATCACGGTCCACGAAATCGGTCTTGATACCTTACGGGAGCTGGCTCTCTCAGGCGGGCTGACGGACGCCAAAACACTGATCCTCGCGCAAGCCCTGCTGTTGAAGCATCCTTATCTGTGGGCGTGAGCGGCCTGATCGGTAACATTTACCTGAACGCTTAGATTCTACCAGGCACGAAAACGCCGAACTTGGGCTGCTTACGGTACCTGAGTGCCCAGATGAGGCGGCGGCATGGAAAGCGCCTTGCCCTTGGCGCGAGGAATCGCCTCTGCTATAAATGGGGTGCGCTGCGCAAAAGGCGGCGCCGGGACTGGTAATCCCGCAAGTGAGCTAGCTCGGAATCTTCGGTTTCCGGGGTGCCGTCGCGTATGTCCAAACCTTCGGGTGAAAGGCGGCGGCGCATGTCACTTGCATGTTACCAGCTCCGGCGGCTCCCGCGCCTAGCGTGCGGGAGTTCGGGACTGTTTTTTTCGCATCCGGCTCGTTCCTCCCGTATTTCGCATCGATGCGGATCGGAGGTGCCTATGAACAACCTTGTTCCTGCCCCATCGCGCCGCGCGCTCCCGCGCGTGGCCGCAAGCGTTCCCGCCCAGGTCATGCCTGTCAGCGTCACGCTGTCAGCCTTGCTGCGGACATACCGCGCCGAGCCCGTCCAGTTGCTGCGAACAGGGGAAGGGCGTGCCCTGAGCCGGGCACGCATTCACCGCGCTGAGGGTTTCATGCCGTCCTGTGATCCGGATGCTCCGCGTGACTTTTCCAGTTTCCTCTACTTCGCCGGCATCACCGCGCAGCTCGCGCTGTCATCCCATCTTTTGGATGTCGGTTTTCCCGATGATTGGTGTGCCCGCCACATCGGTCTTCGTGTCAGCCGAGCGCTCGCTTACGCCAATGCGACCGGCTTTGGCTACGAATGCAGCGACACCGCCCGACTGGCGCAGGTCCTGTGTCCCTACTGGAAGTGGAACGCCAGCAGCCTCGCCGAAAACCCCAAGCCCGACGACGGAGGCTTTCACGCCGAGCAGGTTGTGACCTTGTTACGCGGCGTGATCGACCATGTTTATCTCGTGACGGGCCATCGCCGCCGTCATCGCCGCCCTCCCGCCAAGGCGTCGTAAGAAGCCGTCATGGGTTCGGGGGCAGGGAATACCCCCAGAAGGGATTGGCGTCCCAGGCTTCAGCCTGATCGCGCTCTACCTGCGCTCACGCTCCGGCCAAGCCGCCTGCAGCGTCTCGGCGGCATAGCCGTGACGATCGCATGACGCATCCGGTCCGCCTGGAGCGGATCCGGGCGGGACCCGCGTATCCCGCATGCGGTCGCCGCGCATCGTGCGCGGCGGGGCAGGGCCTTCGGCACCTTGGTGACGGGGGGCGTCGCTGCTCTGTAACCCCGCCTCGCCGGGGCGCAACCTGAGCACGCTCAGGTCCTCCATTTCATTGCGGCTCTGCAAGTGCGCCCCGCCTTGGCCGGCGGGGTTGTCGAGCCTGCTCCTGCCGCCCCCCGCCACCCTGGCGCCGGTCAATGGCGGTTGAGGAAAGGAGTGATACGAACATGACCGAACGTCTGAGCCTCTATGGCGAGGTTACTGCCCAGATCATCGCCGAGCTGGAAGAGGGACGGTTGCCTTGGGTGCAGCCCTGGGATCCCGCGCGGTGCCCGTGCACGATGCCCCACAATGGTCTGTCGAGGAGAAAATACTCTGGGATTAATGTGCTCATTCTTTGGGCGGCCGGGGTAGGGCAGGGCTTTTCATCGCAGCGCTGGCTGACGTACCGGCAGGCAGAACAGGCCGGCGGATATGTCCGGCGCGGCGAGAAAGGCACGGTCATCTGCTATGCCGACCGCTTCACGCCCAGGAACGAAGCCGAGAAAGCCCGCAGCGAGGAGCGTGAGGCGAGGACGGTTGCCTTTCTGAAGCGTTTCACGGTCTTCAATATCGACCAGTGCGAGGGTCTTGCGCCCGACTTGGTCAGCATGTCCGTGCCGCGTGATCCGGTCCTTGCCATCGCCGAGGCCGACAAGCTGATCGCAGCAACCGGGGCGGACTTCAGGATTGGAGGCGATCAGGCCTTCTATTCGCCGACAGAGGACTACGTCCAGGTTCCCCCGCAGGCTGCCTTTCACGAGCCGGTCAACTGGTATCGCACCGCGCTGCATGAACTGGGCGGCCACTGGACCGGGCATGCTAGCCGGTTGAACCGGGATCAGTCGGGCGCCTTCGGATCAGCCTCTTACGCGCGCGAGGAGCTATGCGCCGAACTGACCAGCGCCTTTGCCTGCGCTTCGCTCGGCATCCAGCCCACCGTTCGTCATTGCGACTATATAGGCGCGTGGCTCGAGGTGATGCGGGCCGATGAAAAGGCCATCTTCCGCGCCGCAAGCGCTGCCAGCAAGGCGAGCGATTTCTTCCTCGCTTTCGGCGGTCAGGACGGAGGCGAAAATGGCGCTGTCTGATTCCAATCCCGAACGCCTGCACCCGATCGAGGCAGCCTTGCTCAAGCTGGCGAAAATGGACCGGGAGATATTTCTGGCCATGCGCCTCGAAGGCATGGGTGTCAGCGAAATCGCCCGGATAACGCGCTTGTCCCCGAGGCAGGTCGAAAGGCGTATTGGCCGTGCCTACCGTATCCTCGCTCGCGAACTGGGGGACCTGTCATGAGCCGCGATGTTACCCCCCGTGCGTATCTGCGCCGGGTCCGGCCAGCCCTGCAGCGCATGAGCCCTCTGCAGCGCGAAATCCTCTTGGCCATTCGCCTCGAAGATCTAAGCTATCCTGAACTCGCCGAGCGATACGCCATTAGTGTACAGGACGTGATGGAACAGTTCACCATGGCGCTGTTGATCCTCGCACGATGGGTGAAGGAACCCCAGCCCTGGTGGCGGCGCTTGTGGCCTTGGTGACACCGCTTGTCCTCCGGTGCAACGCTGCCGGAGGACAAGCTTTCTTCGAGATCCGTGCGCAGTAACATGGCGGGTTTATGGCCATCAGCCAGCTGCCGATGCGCATATTTGAAGATAGTCACCTGCCCAACTTCGACTTCCACTCGTTGACCGGCGGCCGTGCTGGCACATTCGCTATGACCGTCACCCGCAACTGGCGGCTGACATTCACCAAGGTGGACGAGCATACGATCGCCGATCTTGATCTAGAGGACTATCACTGATGGCCATAAAGGTTCATTCGTCGTTCTCGGTTCACCCCGGCACATGGCTGCGGACCGAACTCGTCGAGCCATACCGCCTTACGATCGTCGCGGGGGCAGAGGCTTTGGGTGTCACCCGCGTAGCGCTGAGCAATCTGCTCAACGACAAGGCTGCCCTGTGCGCCAATATGGCACTTCGCTTCGAGAAGGGCTTTGGCATCTCGGCCGACACGATGATGCGTATGCAGGCATCTTACGACGTCGCCCAGGCTCGCACCCATGCGGACGAACTCCATGTTACTCGGGTCGCAAAGGCCGCCTGAGGCAGGGTATCCAAGACTAAAATAGCAGCCTCATCAACTCATGTCTTCCACACCGCCCTATGAGAAGTTCGCATCCCGACCCCGCCGCGCTGGTCAAATTGAGATATAATTAGGATATCCTAATTATATTCTAATTATTGACTTTGGCGAGGAAAAGGTTTTCATGAGATCCGAACAACCTCGTTTTTCTGGCAGGCGATGATGGCGGCGATCACGTTGGCGGTATCGGCCGCGTCGCGCACACACACGGTATCAAGGCCCATGGTCGTGGCCGGATAGTCGTTGCCGCCAGGGAAGATGGCATCACCGATGAACAGGATGTCCGCTTCGGCCACGCCGCTACGCTCGGAAAGTCGGCGCAGGCCCCAGGCCTTGTCGACGCCGGGCTGGGTGACGTCGACTGAAGTCGCGCCGCCCAAGTTGATCGAAACGCCAGGCAGGCGTTTAATAAGATCGGCCTGGATAACCTTGCGCTTGGCGAAGTCCGGGTCCCAGTGCTCCTTGGCGTCGAGCGGGGCCTGCTGGCCCAGCGCAGAGAAGGTGATCTGGCTGCCACGATCCTCGATTCGCTCTCCCCAGGTTTCCTCGGGGGTGAAGCCGGTGGCGGCGAGCGCCGCGTCGAACGCTTCGAGGATCTCGCGTTTCTGTTCTTCGCTGAATAGTTCGGCGTAGACCGCCTCCCACTCTCCTTCGCGGTGGAGGTAGAGCTTGGCACCGCTGGTGGGCATCATCCACAGGCGCGACAAGTCGGCGTGGTCGGGCAGGCGGCTCGCGACCTGCTTCTGGAACTGGGGCCAGTCGCCGCCCGAGATCACCGCAACTTGTGCGACGGTGAGCAGTTGCGTCAGCAGTTCAGCCATCTCGTCGGCCAGCGGCTGCTTGCTCAGCGCCAGAGTTCCATCAAGGTCGAACGCCACGATTTTCTTCATTCACATGCCTTTGCAATTATTCCGGCCTGCGGCCCCGGTTTACTGGCTATGCCTTGGCACATCTTACGTGTGCAGAAGTTCAACCTCGTTACAGCCCCTGGCGAGCAGGCAGACGCCGTTATCCGCAAAGCGCACGTCGGCAAGGCTGGCGGCGATTGCACAGCCGCCCGGCGCGATAGCCTCGCAGCCGACTTCGACCACACCCTCGCGCGGGATCACCAGCAGCGCCGCCGGATAGCGCGCGGCGACCTCGGGTGAAGGGGCGCCTGCAACTTGGTCGAGCAGGAACAGCGGGCCGTCCACCAATTGCTGCGATCCGTGCGGGGCTACGGTCTTGTGCCACCGGTCCAGCGCGTACCGCTCGCCCTTCGATACCGCCACGCCGTCATCCAGATGCAGTTCGCGCGGGCGACCATAGTCGTAGAGGCGGTAGGTGATGTCGCTGTTCTGCTGCACCTCGATCAGGCCCACCCCCGCGCCGATGGCGTGGACGGTGTTGGCCGGAATGTAGAAGAAATCGCCGGGCGTAACCGCGTGCCAGGTCAGCAGGTGCTCGATCGAACCATCGAGCGCGGCTGCGCGCATCGCCGCTTCGTCCAGATCGCTGTCAAAGCCGATGCCCAGTTTCGCCCCCGGCTCGGCGGCGATGATGAGCCAGCACTCTTCCTTGCCCTGACGCCCAATGCCCTTGGCGATCGTCTGCGCGTCGGAGGGATGAACCTGTACCGACAGCGCTTCGTTGGTGAAGATGTACTTCACCAACAGATCCGGCAGAGCGGCAGGCGGCTCGAACCAGATCTCGCCGATGCGGATGCCCTTAGCAGCGCGTTGACGAAGTCGGTGTGATCTGATTCAGCCTGGATACGGAAAGAAGGTGGTCAGCGACGATGGCGATGCGACGTGATGGTGATGTGCAGGCGGATCTGATCGTGTCGTGGTCAGATATACCGCGCTCTCCCGGGCACGCCTTTTACGACAAGCTTCAGAAGCTGCTGGTGGATGCCGGGTTCGACCGCTTTGTGGAAGAGGCGTGCCAGGCCTATTACGCTGCGCGGATGGGGGCGCCATCGGTACCCCCCGGCCGATACTTTCGGATGCTGCTGATCGGCTATTTCGAAGGCATTCACTCCGAGCGCGGGATTGTGTGGCGGTGTTCGGACTCGCTTTCGCTGCGCGAGTTTCTGCGGTTGACGACGCGGGAGAAAGTCCCCGACCATAGTTGGATGTCGAAGACCCGCAGCCGGCTGCCGCACGAGGTTCATGACCAGATATTTGCCTGGGTTCTGGGGCTCGTAGCAGATCATGAGCTGGTGAAGGCCGAACGGATCGGCGTGGACGGATCGACGATGGAAGCCAATGCGGCGCTGCGCACGATCGTGCGGCGCGACACTGGCGAGACGTATCGTGAGATGCTGACGCGCATGGCGCACGAGAGCGGTATCGAGACACCAACAGCCGACGACCTGGTGCGCCTTGATCGCAGACGCACGGGCAAGAAGCTGTCGAACACGGATTGGGAGAGCCCGGTCGATCCGGACGCCAAGGTGGCGCGGATGAAGAACGGCTCGACGCGGCTTGGTTACAAGCCTGAACATGCGGTCGATCTGGATACCGGCGTGATCGTCGCAGCGCCGATCCATCCTGCGGACAAGGGCGATACGAACACCCTCGAGGCGACGCTCGAGGCGGCTGCGCGTAACCTGGCGACAGTCGATATGGCACCGGCCCCGGGCATCCCGTGCGAGCTTGTAACCGACAAGGGGTATCACTCCCGCGAGGGCCTCAAGGCACTCGCAAACGGGCTGTGGAAGACCCGCATATCGGAGCCCATGCCCGCCAAAGGCATCCTGCGCTGGCACGGTGACGAGGAAGCACAAAAGGCGGTCTACGCCAATCGCGCCCGCCTGAAATCCCGCATCGGACGCAAGACCATGCGCAAGCGCGGCGAGATGGTGGAACGCAGCTTTGCCCATGTCCTGGACCGGGGCGGCATGCGCCGCGCATGGCTGCGTGGGCGCGAAAACCTCCACAAGAGGTATCTAATCCACGTCGCCGGCTTCAATCTGGGCATCCTCATGCGCGCACTGTTCGGATGTGGCACACCGAGGGAGGCCGCCAGCGCTTCACAGGCGTTTTTGCTCGTTGCTCAGACCGAAAACGCGCTGATCTTCGCCCTCGTCGGCCAAGTCGCAGCCGAAACCGGTGTCCTGCTTATCATCATGTCTGCGGGGCCGGGCTGAGCGCCGTCCCGAAAAATCGACTTCGGCAGCGGGCTGTTAGGCGCCGTGAATGGCGCGGGCAGCACGTCCTTGCCCCAGGGTTTTTCGACCTGGCGGGTCGGCAGCGCTGCGCGCGCCGCACTCACTGGTTTACGGCCCCCGACAGCTTGCCGACCTTCTGCACGCCCGCGACCGTGGTGATCATGATGTCATTGCCGTCGACGACGACGATCACGTTCTCCAGCCCGATCACCGAAACGCGCGGACCATCGCTGTCGACCAGCACATTGCGGCAGTCGACCAGTTCGGCCGCGCCTGCGCCGCGCACCGAATTGCCGCTCTCGTCGGTTGGCAGCGCTTCATAGAGTGCGTGCCAGTTGCCGATGTCCGACCAATTCATGTCGGCGGGCACCATCGCGGCGCGCGCGGTGTTTTCCATCACCGCATAATCGACCGAATCGCTGGGCACTGCGGCGAAGGCTTGCGCATCGGGATGGAAGCGCTGGCCATCCTCGCTACCATTGGCGACTGCTGCGGCCACGCCGGCGGCAATCTGCGGACGGTGCGCTTCCAGTTCGGCCAGGAAGTCCTTGACGCGGAATGCGAAGATGCCGCCGTTCCAGGCATAGATGCCCTCGGCGAGAAATGCCTTCGCGCGTTCCAGGTCCGGCTTCTCGACGAACTGGGCGGTACGAAAGGCGGTGTCCGAAATCGCCTCGCCTCGCTTGAGATAGCCGAAACCGGTCTCGGGCGCGGTCGCCTCGATGCCGAACGAAACCAGCCAGCCCTCCTGCGCCAGATCGGCCGCCGCGCAGGCCGCCACGGCGAAAGCATCCGCATTGCCGATGTGGTGGTCGCTGGGGCAGACCAGCATCACCGCGTCCTCGGGCAGACGGCAGGCGGCAAGCGCGATGGCAGCGGCGGTATTGCGCGCGGAAGGCTCGACGATGACCTGCGCGCCGTCGATGATACCAAGCTGCGCTTCGACATGGGCAAGATGCTGGCGCCCCGTCACCACGACCGGCGGCGCGAAGCCGCCGGTGGCCGGGCACCGCGCCAGTGCCGCTTCGAACAGGGTATTGTCCCCGACCAGAGGCAGGAACGGCTTGGGCATCGAGGCCCGGCTGCGCGGCCAGAGGCGCGTGCCGCTGCCTCCGCAAAGGATCACGGGAACGATGGTGGGCATGAAGTCTTTCGCTCGGAGAATACAGGCTAGGAATATTCTTCCTTCTTAGCGGGGCCATGCTGCGTTGCAACAGCAGCAATGGTTCCACGGATGAGTTCGATGGAATATGTGCATTGATCTCCGCAAAGAAAATTTCAGTTATAGTTGTTTATTAATCCGCAAGAAAACATGGTGTTCGAGACCGTTTGAAAATGGTTTGATGGAGGGGTTAGGGCGTACCTAAAGCTTCGATGCTGATCGAGCGAGCCGCAGCCGAAGGACAGGTTTTTGCAGTGTGCCTCATTACCTTTGCGGGCCGCAACGCACAGCGAGCATCCAGAAAAGCGTGAACTTGGCGGCGCGGCCGATCATCGCAGAGCTTCGAGCATGGCGCGCAGCTTGTGCTTGCGGCGGTGCCTTTCAATGAGATCCTCGAGGAAAACTCTCCAAGCGGCAGTGGAGCCGGCGGTCTTGTGGGCGGACATGATGATTTTCAGCCACTGCATAGCAGTCTCATAGCGACTGGAGCGGCCGTCATCGATGATGGGCCCCGCCATCGTCCAGGCAAAGCGGATGGCCCATGAAGGCTGCCGCGTTGCAGCGATCAAGGTCAATTGCATCAAGGCAATGTCATGCGGGCTATGGGGACAGCCGCCGCGATCGACAACGGCCATGGCATCATCGATCCGGTCCTCGTCCAACAGGATTGCGATCCGGTCGAACCCGTAATCCGCATCGATAAGCTCCGCGAGTAATGCTTCGCGCAAGGCGGGCCATGCGGACGCAGGACACACATCTTGCGCCGCGCGATAATTGTCGCGCGACAGATGCCCAAGGAAGGCGGACCGTGCCGCCATGACGGCCAGCTGGGGGCGGACAGCGCGATGCGCTTGCTCGCGCAACCAGTATGCAAGAGCCTGGCCGTGCGTCTGTACAGCTTTGCTTCCTGCTGCTTCACTTGTCCGCAGCGACAATCCCCAATCGGCCAGTTCGAAGGCGGCATCCTGTTGCCCCATGCCCACCAGCGTCTTCGCCAGGCACAGCACGCTCGCCGGTTCGTGAAATTCGCGGCGCGCTACCTCGAGCGCTTCTTTGAAAAGACCCTGCTTCGCGAGCATCACGGCATGATCGCAAAATCGCCCGCTCGCTTTGGACAAATTGAGAAACTCGCTCATGCGGCCCATTGCCTCGAGGCTGGCCAGGCGGGCTGCAGTGAGACTTGCGGCATCTGGCCAATCACGTGTTTCTGTGAGCGGCCAGACAAGTCCACGCCCCGCCATTACGTCGGCTAGCCCCGGTTCATCCCAACCCTGCGCCGCAGACGTGATGGCAGTGACGAAACCATCATCAATGCCGTATCTGGCGATGACGACCTGCCAGTGGCTCAGTTTGGCGGCAAAGTCGTCGCGGCTTTCATCGCTGACGCCGTTCATCAGCACGGCCTGCGCGATCTTACCGTCAAGCAGAGGAAAAAACTCGTGAAGCGTTTCATCCCACTGTGACCATTGTGGCCAAATTCCGGCCAGGCCGGCCGCAACCGGCATCAGGATCGCCAGCGCGTTACCGCCGTCGCCCTGCTGAAGAAAAGGGTCGGCCATAGCGATCAGTTCTTCCAGCGCTGCTTCGTCGATCTCGCAGCCCGGATCTTCTCGTTGGCGGCAGGCCGGCTCGAGCAAAGCCTGGACCCGTTGGCGAAATACCTCGGGATCCAGGGGCAGGTTCAGGGCCGCTAATTGTGTGTTCAGCCAGAGACAAAAATCCGCATCCGATCCGGCGCGCTTTGATAGCAGAGACGCGAGAATGCCGGGATCGAGCGCTTGGAGGCGGGCCTCCATGTCATCGCTCATGGCAGTGCTGCCTTCCAGCGCCTGCGCGTAGAGCTGGGACGAGGCGCCGGGCTGGCGAATAGACCGTGTCGGAGGCGGCCTCCAGTACACCGCGATCGCGAACATCGGGTGCGATGGCCCCAATGGTATCCGTCCATTCGCCTTCAGGCTGCAGGACATCGCGGCGCTGCGCCAGATTGAGCGCGATTGGCAGATCGAGAGCGCGGCCGACTTTCGGCTCGATGCGCGGAAGGCCAACCGCGGCGGCTCCGATGAAGCTGTCGGGATTGAACCGGTTGAGCATTGAGGGACTATGGCGTGGGCAATCGCTGCGGGCAATCCTTCCCGGTTAGCGGGCCAAGGCGGCAACCCATCCGTGAGTGCTGGCAAGGCACTGCGCGCGAAAGGAGCAAAGCCGCCGGAGATATTTTATGAATATTGCAAGGATATCCTATATATAGCCCTGATGAAACTGGAGGCACCGAGGCTGCAAAATGAGCAGATTTTTGCCCGAATTGAGATAGTGCAGCGACGAAAAGATGCTCCCGTTTTTCTCAATCACGGCGCGGCGAAAATCGTTGTCACCCGGCCGTGACCGGATCGTTGAAAGCTCCGGCCTAACGGACAGGACTTGGTGTCAACCGCCTGCCTGCCTGGCAAGACTTCTGGCTAGCCGCTCGCCCTTCACCAACTCGAGACCATTGAAAATCAGAGCCGCCCCCATTCCAGTAAACAGCAGTCCCCATCCGGCTTGCCGTTTTGCCAGGGCAATGCCGCCGACAATTATGAACAGCATGCCAAACACCGCCATCCGCCGGCCGGAGGATTGCCGGAAGAATGCAGGTCTGCGCGGCAAGGCAACGAAGTGTCCTTCGATGTAGCTATCCATGTCCCACCCCACGACAAGGATTTCCTCCCCTTCGCGCAGCGGAAGGGGTTTGCCGCGATGGCGAATAAGTGATCGGCCGATCGTGAAGAAGGTTGCGAAGTTGGTACCGATGTCCCGCTCGATCCGCTCTAGTGAAGTCACTTTACCTCTACGAACAATCCAAGGGATCATTGGCCCGCTCCTATCTTGCCCGAGCCTTCCACTCCGGCATTTGCATCGGTTCCCTGGTTTCCAGTCTGCGCCTGGCGCTGCGAGACCGCTGAAGTCGACGCCAGTCGCAAATTGATGTTCTGACCACTGATCCGGCCATCGCCGAACCACGTGCCGCCTGCCTTGGTCCAGGTGATGCCCCGGGCATCGGCAACGAAATCACCGGCGGGCGCATGTGTGAAGTGGATATTGCCCGATCCGGTAAGATCGGTGCTGAAACGCCCTTCGACCATGGTCCCCACTGCATCCTGAAGCGCTGCGTGGAGAGTGGTCACCGGGATTTTCTGAAAGGCCTCGAGGATTTCCCGCCTCGCGGCTTCAGGGTTGCTCAACCTGACGTTTCCGATCGTTTCATCGATCAGTCCGAATACGGTGTTGGCATAGATGGCCGAGGCGGCCAACATCTCCATGTACCGGATGTGCAGGTCCGGATCATATGTCGAAGGCGGGCGATGCGCCCGGAAAAAGGGTGTATCGAAGGCCGGATCGACCCGGCGATCGTCGATAGCCTGCACTTGCCAGCCCTTGCGCGCCT
The DNA here is from genome assembly GCF_000876675.2 of Novosphingobium sp. P6W. Classification (GTDB taxonomy): domain Bacteria; phylum Pseudomonadota; class Alphaproteobacteria; order Sphingomonadales; family Sphingomonadaceae; genus Novosphingobium. Next base: position 21,105 of record NZ_CP030355.1, on the reverse strand, counting down.
GCATGGCAATGCCGATCGGCGCTGCGTAGACCATATGGTCGGCATCAAGCGGGGTGATCCTGGAAATCGCGGCAGGGTCCTGCGACCGGATTTCCGCGCGCGTCGGTTCGACGAGGTTTTCGATCATCAAATCGAACTGCGGGATTTCGTCGCGCTGCCGCTCGAGCATGTAGCGTGAGAGGAGCCCTGGATCGATCTCGCGGGCGGCAAAGTCGGTCATGAAGGCGTCGGCCATGATGCCGAGCGCAGGCATCTCGTACGTCTTGCCGGTCTCAAAGCCGAGGCTGCGGACCTTCTCCCACAGACTTGAGAAACCCGAATTCGAGCCTGAGCCTTCAGACGCCGAACCCGATAGCGATGGGCCGCCAGAGCTGCAGGCTGACACTATGGCCAGAATGGAAATAGCACCTCCAAGTCGCACCGAGATCATCGGTCACTTTCCTTTTTCATGAGCGCCCTAAGCTCGCGGGCGTCGGCGCCCAGATTGGCCGTGCTACCGGCCAGTCGCTCTTCCAGTTCGGCCGCCCGCTGCCGCAGCCGAACGAGTTCTGACGCGGCAGCCGGGTCACAGCCTACGTCCTGAAAAGACCCCGGCCGCCGTTGCCCGGTCATCATCCGCCAGTCCCGTTCGAACCTCTCGTCGAACGCCGCCCGATCAGCGCGCACTACGGCGGTATCGCGCTCCACGCGTACATCCACGTGCTGCTGCCAGCTAACCGTCAGCCACGTAAGGACCGCCGTGAGCGGGGCTGCCAACAAGGCGCCAGTCGCGAAGTTGTTCAAACCCATGCGGCATATCCAGCCCAAGGAACGGGCTTGAAATTGCCAGTCAAAGGCAGAAGAGGCGAGCTTTCAGCTCGCTCAGTTTCAGTCCACACCTTACGCACGCGTGCTACCCCCAAAAGCGCCTGCTATACGCAAGCACATCGATGGACGGACATCGTAATATAACCATGATGTGACACGAAAATCTATACTTTGATCGCAATTCGCGTAGTCTGTGCGCAGACTGTAGGGGACGCGAATGGCCCGAGTAATGCTTACCGCCAGAGTAACCGAAACGCAGGCAGCAGTTCTCAGGAGCTACGCCGATGAGGCCGGTCTTTCTCTATACCAAGCCACCGTGCGTGCCATCGAACTGGGCATTGCCGCTTTCGTTGCAGGGCGCAGTGCGGAGCCTGCGTCTCCCGATCACCCTGCTGGACACAGTGAAGAGATCGCTGCCTTGCGGGAGGGAATAGAGCGTCTGACAGTCCGAGCCGAACTCTCTGATGCGGTGACGCAGCGCACATTGTTCGCAGCCGGTGCTGCCTATGCAGCCAGCCTCGCTGTGGCAGGGCAGGGCGCTTCACCAGAGCGCCTGGCACAGATCAAGGACGAGATCGCCCGGGACTCTTATGCGATCTTCGAGCGGCAACTGGCGATGGCGCGGGGGGAGTAGGGGTGGCGGACCAAGCAGAAATCCTTTCGCGTGGCCAAGCCAGTAGAAACCGGCGCCTGGCTGGTGCCAATTCCCGGTTGCAGGTGGCAGCTATCCTTTTCCTGGTCTGCGCGTCCGCGGGGGGATGGATAGGATGGAAGACCGCGCCCGATCTCACCCAGCGGGGCGCTCTGCTTTACCTGAAGACGCAAGGAGCTGAATTGCTCGATCCGTTCGGTCGCAACCTGCAGACACCAAACGCCAGGTATCGCGTATGGGTTCGGGACACTATCCTGGATCCCCGTGGCCCCGAATCCAGGGCGTGGAATAGCCTGCTGTGGCGCATGGGTATCTGGGCCACCTTGTGCGGAGCCGTCGTTGGCGGGACGCTGTATTTGTGGCGCAGACGAGCCTGGCTCGCCGAAGGCCAGGCTGTCAGCCGGGACCGGACGGTGAGGGGCGCCGAGGTGGTCGATGCCGCTTTGCTGGCCAAGCGCGTACGGGTGGGGACGGGCGCTGCGCCGGTGCGGATCGGGGGCGTTCCCATTCCGGAAGGCGAAGAGGCCAGGCACTTCCTGTTCGCGGGGGCCACCGGAACCGGTAAGACCACCGCGATCTTCGCCCTGCTCGACGAGGTGGAGCGGCGAGGGCAGCATGCGTTTGTCCACGATGTCGATGGAAGCTATGTGGCGCGCTACTACCGGCCCGAACGCGGCGATCTGATCCTCAATCCCTTCGATGCGCGTTGTGCCCGCTGGGACCCGTTCGATGACGTGCGCTCGCCTTCGGACGCAGATCGGCTTGCCGGTTTCATCGTCGCCAAGCCCGCAGGCTCCGGCTCGGGCGACGATGTCTGGTACGACCAGGCCCGGATCGTCGTCGGTGCGGTCATCCGCCGACTTTGGGAGAGTGGGCGAGGCACCCTGCCAGAGCTCATCCGGGCCCTGCGCGACATGACGCCCGAAGAGCTTGGCGAACTGACCAAGGGCACCGAAGCGGCGCGGGTCTTTCAAAAGGATGCGGAGCGGGCCACTGCCAGCGTCCTGTTCTGTCTCGCGGAGGCTGTGAAGATCCTCGCCGCCCTACCGCAGAGGGGCGAAGGGCCGGGAGTCAGTTTCGATGATTTCTACGAGAGTCTGCCCGCCATCGAGGGACCGAATCCGTGGATATTTCTTGCTTCGCGCAAACGTAATTTCGCGGCTGCAAAACCCCTGCTGGGATGCTGGCTCGACTGCGCCGTGGCGGCAATCCTCGACCGTCCGATCAAAGGCGCGCCGCGGGCCTGGCTGGTGCTAGACGAGCTTCCAGCCTTGCCGCGTGCCAATGGCTTGCTCACGCTCCTTCCTGAAGGACGCAAATTCGGCGCGGCTGTCGTCATTGCCTTCCAGGCGATCGGCCAACTGCGCGAAACCTACGGCCCCCATGGCAGCAGCACCATCGTCGGACAGACCGGCACCCAGCTGGTAATGCGGCTCGGCGATCCGGAATCGACGACCTGGGGGAGCCAGTTGCTCGGCCGCTCCGAGGTGGAGGAGCACCGCGCGAGCGCGTCGCTCGATACAGACGCGTTCTCGGACAAGGGATCATTGTCGGCGAGCCGTCAGACCAAGCCGATCGTGCTCGACAGCGAAATCGGCCAGCTCGCTCCCCTGACTGGTTTTCTGCGCCTGTCTGGCCTGCCGGTGGCGAAGGTCGCCATCAACCGAGCGCATATGGCCAGGGCTGACATCGCCGAGCCGACGATGTCGCTGCCGGCGTTCGTACGGCAGGCAACCGAGGCATTACCGACCCTGGCCAAGGAAGATCGGACCCGCGGCGGAGTGCTCTGATGGTCGCCTCGGTCGCCGCCCTCAAAAGCGCGGCCCAGGCGGCAAGCTATTACGAGGCGGACGATTACTACGCCGACGGGGAGTCGCCCAGCGCCTGGTTCGGGGAAGCCGCAAAAGCGCTGGGTCTGAGCGGCGAGGTTGAGCGCGCCACCTTTGCGGCGGCGTTGAAAGGCGATCTGCCAAATGGTCAGCAGATTGGTACTGTGCGCGGCGGCGAACGCGAGCACCGACCCGGATGGGACATGACCTTCTCGGCGCCCAAGTCGGTATCGATCATGGCCGAAGTCGCTGGTGACCGGCGCTTGGTCGATGCCCACGACAGGGCTGTGAAAGTGGCATTGCGCTTCGTCGAGCGGCATGGCGCGGCGACGCGAATTCGCGAGCAGGGCGAGATCCGCACTGTCGAGACAGGCAAACTGGCCGTCGCGACCTTCCGGCATAACACGAGCCGGGCCCAGGATCCGCAGCTTCACACCCATTCCGTCATCCTCAACGCGACGCAGGATAAGTCGGGATCCTGGCGTAGTGTGGAGAGCCTCGCCTTTTTTCGTATCTACAAGGATGCCGGTGCGGTCTACCGCCAGGCGCTGGCACACGAAGCGCGCCAATTGGGATACGGCATTCGCGAAGGAAAAGGATCGACCTTCGAACTGGCCGGCGTGCCCGAGGCGGTCATCCGCAAGTTCAGTGCCCGCGGCAACCAGGTCGAGGCGGCGCTTGCCGAGCGCGGAAAGACCCGCGCTGATGCCACCGCGGCCGAGAAAGCGATCATTACGCTGGCTACCCGCGAAGTGAAGAAGGACATAACGCGCGAGGCGCTGGTGCCGTCCTGGCGCGAGGCGGCCGCGCTTGCCGGTTTCGGAGAAAGCGAACGCCGCGAATTGCTTGCCGCAACGCAGACTCGGGCCGCGACGATCAGGACACCATCCCTTGCTGACATCGGCCGCGCTGAAGCGGCGGCCACAATAGCAGTAGCGTCGGCGGCGCGGCACCTTTCCGAGCGTGAGGCCGTGTTCGGGGCGGCCGCGCTGGAGGCGGCTGCCGGGGAGCATGCCGGCAGCCGCGCCACGGCGGCTCAGATCGCAGCAGCAGTTACCAAGGCCAAGGTAGCGGGCGAACTGATAGGGCGTGAGATGCGTTGCGGGGCCCGGGCATTCACCACCCGCGAAGCGATGACGACCGAGCGAAGGATGTTGGCGCTCGAGCAGGCTGGGCGCGGGCAGGTGACTGCGCCGCTTGGCAGGCACGATGCCGTGCGAGCGGTGACGACCGCGGCCTTTTTCACAGAGGCGCGGGGGCACAAGTGGACCTCGGGTCAGTTTGCCGCAGCGACCGGGCTTCTGTTGGGCGAGGATCGGGTCGCCGGTGTTCAGGGTTATGCCGGTACCGCCAAGACGACCACGGTGCTTGCGACGTATGCCCAAGGTATGCGCGCCGCGGGCTATATGGTGCGCGCGTTTGCGCCCACCGCCGCGGCGGCCAAGCTGCTGGGCGACGCGATCGCCGCCAAAGGCGAAACAGTCGCCAAAGCGGTCCTGACCGGCGAAGGCATGGTCACCGAAGCGCGCAGGGGCAAAGAGGCCTGGATCGTCGATGAAGCTTCGATGGTGAGCGCGCGCGATATGAAGCGCATGCTCGATCTAGCCGATCGTGCTGGAGCGCGTCTTGTCCTGGTGGGCGACGTGAAGCAGCTGGGCAGCGTCGAGGCGGGGCGCGCCTTTGGGCAGCTCCAGGATGCCGGCATGAAGACTTTCGTGCTCGACAAGATCGTGCGGCAGGAAAACGATCTGACGCGCGAAGCGGTGCAGGCCACGATCGTCGGTGATGGTCGCCGCGCGCTGGAGGCTCTGGATCGCGGGGGCGGGAAAGTCACCGAACTGGCCGAGGCTGGCGACAGGCGTGCCGCCATGGCCAGGGATTATGCCGCGCTGTCGCCAAGGGAACGGGAGCGTACGCTGGTCATGGATGCGACACGCGAGGGACGGGAATTGCTGACGCAGGCGATACGAGCTGAGCTGCGCAAGGAGGGCGCGCTAGGGAAAGACAGTGTCATTGTCTCGACGCTGGAGAGCAAGGGTTTGACCCGCGAGGAAGCCCGGCATGCGCGTGGCTATGAGGCCGGTGATGTCGTGACGTTTCGACGCGATTACGAGCGGCACGGGATCGACAAGGGCCAGGCTTACCGAGTGGAGAGCGTCGATCGGGATCGCAACCGGATCGTGCTCTTGGGCCGTGATGATCGTGCCATCTCTTGGCAACTCGACAAATGGGGCCGGGGGCAGGTCGAAAGCTACAGCGAGGTCGAGCGCGAGTTTTCCGCAGGGGACCGGCTTCAATTTACCCGCAACGATCGCGCAGCCGAGCGGATCAATGGCAATACCGCGACGGTCACGAATATCGACGCCGAGACCCGCACGATGACGATCGTCGATGCGAGCGGCAGCGAAGGTCGCCTGTCGCTGGACGAAACCCGGGACAGGCACGTGCGGCATGGTTGGGTAGGGACGATACATGGCAGCCAGGGAGCAACCGCAGATCGTTCGATGACACATCTGGAAAGTTTCAGGGCCAACACCGTGGATGCACGGTCTGCCTATGTGGCGATCAGCCGGGCACGGCAGCACGCTGCTGTTTATACCGACAGCAAGGCAAAATTGGGCGGGGCCCTTGAGAGCAGAACGGGAGAACGGCCAATGGCTTTGACCGAGTATCAAACGGGCGGCGACCGGGAGCCTCCCGGCAAGCACAGCTATTCGGGAGGTCTATAATTTTTGCAGCGCAATAGGGCGGCAGGGTTTTCCGGCGTCCAGGCTGGATGACGCCCCCGAGGCTTTATTGTCGCTCGCTCAGTCCACGTTCCCAGGCGAGGGCGTGCTCGACGATTGTGTTCAGGTCGGCATAGCGCGGCACCCAGGGAATTGTTGCCTTGATCCGGCTGTTGTCGGAGATCAGCGCATCCGGGTCGCCAGCGCGGCGGCCTTCGAGCCGGCGGTCGATTTGCTGGTTGGTTACGCGGTCGACCGCGTCGAGCACTTCGAGGACCGAGAACCCGCGCCCGTAGCCGCAGTTCATGGTCAGCGACCGCGTTGGCTCGGCGATCAGCGCCTCGAGCGCCAGAACGTGGGCATTGGCAAGGTCGGAGACGTGGATGTAGTCGCGCACCCCGGTACCGTCGGGTGTATCGAAATCGGTGCCGAATACCCCGACATGGCTGCGTTTGCCCAGTGCCGCCTCGACCGCGACCTTGATGAGATGCGTCGCCCCGGCCGTTGACTGGCCCGTCCGGCCTTGCGGATCAGCGCCTGCGACGTTGAAGTAGCGCAGCGCTCCGTAGTTGAAGGCATGCGCTTTGGCGACGTCAGCCAGCATGAACTCAGTCATGAGCTTGGACATTCCGTAAGGATTGATCGGCGCGCGGGGGCTGTCCTCGGTCACCGGTGAGACTTCAGGGATGCCATAGGTCGCCGCGGTCGAGCTGAAGATGAAGTGCGGCACGCCTGCCGCAACCGCCGCGTCGATCAGAGCGCGGCTCTTGGCGGTGTTGTTGTGGTAGTATTTTAGGGGATTCTCCACGGACTCAGGCACGACGACAGACCCTGCGAAATGCATGATCGCGCCTTTTCCGTCCCCCATGCCCTGCTCGGCAAAGATCCGAGCGAGCAGCGCGCCGTCTTCGATGTCACCCTCATAGAGCGGGACGTCATCGGGAATGGCGAAGCGAAATCCTGTAACCAGGTTGTCGATCACCGCTACGGGCCACCCGGCGTCCTTCAGTGCGAGGACAGCGTGGCTGCCGATGTAGCCGGCGCCGCCGGTAACGAGTACGGGATATTTGCTAGCCATGAACGCCCTATGTGTTGCCTATGCTGCTGTTGCGATCACGCCCGCATCGCAACGCAGATAGCCGAGAAAGGCGGCGTTATCCAAGCGCCATTACGGATCAGAAGAGCTTGGTTACGATATTGTGTCCTCGTCGTGCACGGCGAGGGTAAGGGGCTGGCCACGAACGGTGATCGACGCTTCTAGCGCTCTAGTTGCCTCGACGTTCAGGTGGCCGTCAAATGGCGGTGGTAGAGCGTCGATTGCGACGGGCGCGATCATGCATGGCAAAGGATCGTGGCAGTCGCCAGTAAACTGGTGGCTTCATGTTACCCGGGTTGCAAAACGGCCTGAGACCGGGTCTCCAAGGGTCACCTGGGCCACGTCGAGGGCCAAGCGATCTGCGGTTCATTCAGCAGTGGGAGTTGGCAGCCCGGTTCATTCTCCCTACAAGCGGGGGGTCTGCGCCGAACGGTCGATATGCGTGAGGTCTTGAACGCCTTATTCTAACTCGCCGCGAGCGGCTGAGCCTGATATTTTGAGATAAATAGGATAGCATGATGGACACGTATCTATTTTTAGGAAGCACAGATACCAGAGCCATCTCCCTTGATAAACAGGGGGGTAACCTCCCCATTGAATATGGGCCTTGGGTAAAGGACCGAATGATTCAGCTTAGTGAAAAAAATCAGGACGACAGGTTTGCACTCAGCGAAGTGCAATCCAATGGGTTCTATTTATTTTTACCGGGAATGCAGTTTTAGGATGCAGATATATTTTAAAATTTGATAGCGATTTGTAAAGTGACTGCGTCGACAAGCCGGTACGGCGCGGAGGGCATATAGCTGGACGGAGGCGATCAGGGACCGTGCGGTGCACGACGCGACGGCTTTCTTGAAAGCCTCTGCCGGATCCCATCGCGCTTCAGCCAAACAGGATTCCGTTAGGGGCCCGCCGCCCGGCGCCGTGGTTTCTAATCGCGGCAACGCTCGCTGCTGCCAGCGCTGTGCCTATTGGTGCGGTTTTCAGAAATGCTGTGTTCAGCGGTTTTGGCGCATTGCCTAGCTTATGCGCACGCCATTTTATGTCTCTAAGCTCGGAGCGATCACCCTTTTGAGCACAACCCTCTGGGTGGTTGTGCTTGGATCGATGACTGCGGTGGTTGGTCCCCGCCGGATGGAGGGCTACGTTAAGTACCAAGTCGCTCGGTTGGAGGCTGACCTGCATGGTGGGAAGCATCCCGCTAGAAACCAAAGAGTGCAGAACGCTTAGGCTGCCGTTGGCTCGGTAACCGCGCCTGTGGCCTGTTTGCGATTAGGACTAAACCCGCACCGTATCGGCTTCGAGGAAGGGCCAGGTCACCAAGTGCTGATCTGAAGATATAGAGGCCAGCAGTTCTCATCTAGTCCGTGGCGTCGCCTTATTCCGATCGAGTCTGTGTGAACGGCATTTCTTCGGCGGGGCCGAGTTTTTCCGATCCAGAAAATATGCCATCCAAGCGTTGGCATACCTCTTTCCTGAAGTCCGCTCGCAGCATGGGGCGAGGCGCTGTCAGCGCAATCTCGTCCGCGATAGAATTCTTGATGCGTTGGACCGCCGCTTCGCTGAGCACACCGGCCCCCTGCAATTCTTTGCAAAGCTGCACTAAACCAGCGGCCGTCGCTTGGGCGCGCAGGCCCACATTTTTCAGGTCGTGGTGCAGCTTCTCCTGCTCTGATCCCACTTTCATCGCGACCTCCTGTGGTTGGTGATACAATCTAAACGCATGAGATGGGCCATGTTCCTCCATGCCAGAATTGCTCTTGATATCTCATCATTTTCGATGCCATCGGATCGACATGTCCATTGCCCTTGCTCTCGCCTGCATCGCTTCAATTCACGACGGAGATACCGTTCGCCTCTGCGATGGCGAGCGCGTGCGCCTCGCCAATATCGATGCGCCTGAATTGGGGGGGTCGCCTCGTTGCAGCGCAAAGAGCCAAGTGCGCCTCTCCGCGTCGGCGAACCCTTCCTGGTGCGACGTTGCGACGGGCATCGAGAGCAGGGACCAACTCCGCGCATTTCTGGCCGCCGGTTCGCCGATGATCCAACGGATCGGCGTTGACCGGTACGGTAGGACCTTGGCTACGCTGTCAGTGAATGGCAGGGACGCCGGGGAGTATCTCGTCAGACGGGGGCTGGCGCGCCGGTGGCAGAAGTAGCAGCCCGTGCGTTGAACCACGGTTCCGCAGTGCGATTTACCGCAAGCGGCCCCTGCCAATACCCGACACAGCGCGAAGGCCTCCTCGGGCGTTCCGTCAGTCCAGCACGACCAGTTCTCCGGTGAGAGGATCGTCGGCATGCGGTCATGGACGTCCGCCATCGCCTCGCAGCCGTCGACCATAACCATCGAGCAAGCCTCCCCCCATTCCGCCATGGGCCAGCAGATGCCCGCGGCCGCGAACACGTCTTGACCCAGCAGCGAATATCTAGTGCCCTTGACGCCTTCCGCCTCGGCCTATGCCGTTACGGGGATCAGGCAGCGCGCCCCGCGCGGAGTCAACGGCGCCTATAGGAGGTTGGTCAGTCTTGGCGGAATTCCCTCGAGGTAGATCTTCACCGCTATAATTGCGCCGGCAATAGCAATGGCTGTGACGATGAACCGGGCGCCACTGGCACGATCGCCACGTCCGACTTCCATTATGCCCGCTATTACCCAGAAGAACAGGATTTGGACGCGGCTCTCGATGCCAGATTGGACAAGCATTCGGCTTGCTGCGGCAGCCGCCGCAAAGATGATCGGGGCGGCAAGGAATGCGGCGGGCGTTCGGTAGCGGTGCATCACGACATTCTGAGCACGCTCGTCGCCGTGTCAACCATGGGTATTCGCCACAACTGGACATGAGGGTCGTTGCGGCAACTGCGAGCGAACTGGCCGCTGGACTCGGTCTTGATCCGGTGGACCATCGTGCCTCTGAAGACAAGAGACGGGCCAGGACAGTGACAACGAGGGCAGGCGAACATGTTTAGGAAAGCTAACGCCGGGCTCCATAGGTGCAGCATTCTGCCTTGGGGCAGAAGTGAAATATAGTTTATTTTGCTAACATGACTAATAGTTTTATGTATTAAGTCGAATCGGTCGCCCGAGAAAAGAAAAATTACGAATAGTGCTTCATTCTATGGTCTGAAAAATCAGGGGGACATATGTTGGCTGTATCTGAAAACTTCCGGCTTACCGCGCGTGAATCGGAAGTGGTTGGTCTCGTGGCTCGTGGGTTATCCGCAAAAGAGGTCGCGCTTGCGCTGGCGATCGCACCCTGCACGGTAGAACGGCATGTGGAGAACGTTCGTCTTAAAACCCAGACCCGTAACCGGGTTCACATGATCGCCTATGTAATGCGAAACGGCATGCTGGGGGACGACGAGCAGGGCATCGTAGTCGCTGCGTGAAGTTCGTGTTCGGGCGGCTGATGCATGTTGCGCACGCAGCCTGGCAATGGCGGTGGCAACGGGCCATCTCGCTTCGGCGGCTTTGGTGACAGTGGGCCAGAGGCGAGTATCGTTGGTAGTAGACGGATCGTTGGTCGAGGAACGAAAGTGGGGTTTCTGAAATTGCAATTCAGGGCTGGGAACGTGTACTAAAGGGCGGCGCAACTCGGACCGACCTCGCGGTGGCACTACCCGAATGGTGGCACGTGCGTTCCGCCGGGCTAGCATCCCAAAATGCCCATTCCAAAACTCGCAGGCTTCCTGCACGTAGGATGGTCTCAGCCATCAGCGCCGAGGTACACAGGTCTGATGCCGCGCATTGGCGGGCAGGCGATCAAGCTCCATGCGACGCGGATGCTGCGCATTACCAACTTGCCGGCCGCCGGCTCAACAACGACCAGATTGCCTATTTCAGCCTGGGCCGCCCCCACAACAGCAATTGTATTGCAGGCCGGAGCCTGGACACCAAACCTGGCGGTCCACGACGCACGTCATTCTGATTGACGCATTAACTTTGTTTATACCCGCGATAGTAACCGGCCCCGCTCAAGATGAGACAATAATTCATGGACTGTGGTCGGAATTTGGAAACCAGAATGATGGAAAACCAGAAAGTTCGCCCAGCCTCGGTGATCGGACCTTTGGGCGCGCCAATGGCGCTTGCGGATTTACCCAGCTCGGACACCAAACGCTGGGTCGCGAGGCGCAAAGCCGAAGTCGTGGCAGCCGTCCATGGCGGTCTGCTGACGATTGGCGAGGCATGCGATCGTTACCAGCTCACACTTGAAGAATTCGCTTCCTGGCAACGGCATTCCGATCGTTCAGGGCTTCAAGGCCTCCGGGCGACGCGGATACAGTATTACCGTGACCAGTACGCACGAGAGCAGAAATTCTGAGCTAGCCGGCGTGCGCCGCCCCGTGTGAGCGCCGGTAGATCATGCGCGCACAAGTGGTTTGGCGCCAGTGGTATAGGTCCTGGCCTGGGCCTTTGGATCGCATTGCGAGCGTCGCTGGCAGTGCCCGGCATTACGGAAATTTTGGAAAAGATTGGGAGTGCTACTGCGCGCCTGCTGGACGCTCCGCATCGCTCTTATGTCGACCGCCGCGCTGGCCGGCATCCGGCCGGCTGCGGGCCCGCTGAATCAATCGCTGTGTATGGCTTCCGGCCACCCACGTGGGATAGCGGTGCGAACCGTCTGAAAGAATATCGCACCGAAGGGTCATATGGGCTACCCGGTAAAACTCGTGGTCTTGCTCTTGTTATCGATCCTGCTGAGCGCGTGTTCGTCGTCACCGAAGGAGACCAGGTCTGGGCGAATCTTACCCACATAGCGCGTGCACAAATTTGCAGACTTTCCTGGCTGAACCTTTTAAACTTCATGGTGCTTGAATCAGCCACTGTATGACCGACCGAACGTGCAACCAGACACGTACGACCGGAAGCGCGGCGGGCTGCACTGACCTGATCATTGCTTGCAACGCGGAATGTATGACCGAGAGAATAAAGCTGTCCGGTGGCCCGTGCGACGGCACTACGCTATCTGCAGATCTGGCCGATGAGCTTCGAATGGTACAAACGTTCGGCGGCTATTCACCATGGCCGACTGGCCAAAGGCCGCCACTCATAAAGCATGAGCTTTACAGGCGTTCGCTGCGAACCCGGCGCATTTTTGTGTGGCAGCCCTAGAGTTTATGCACTCTTGCAACACCGGGGGTTCCAGCCTGCTCGGTTTTGGAGAGCGGTACGAAGCCCAGTTCGTCGACGATGATCGGCTTGTATCCGGCCATCTGTTGCTGGAAGCGTAGAAGGCGTTGCTTGTCTCGGACCTGCATCGTCTCGCTGCGCCGTGGGGACGGCAGTGAAGCTGACTGACCGCCTGCGCCTGAACACGCACCTTCTCCGCAGCATGCCATGTTCCAGCGATCTTATGGTTCCCAGACGGGGCCAAATGACGCCTTAATCGCGATTGGATCACGCCGCTCGATACGCAAGCGCCGGCTTTCATCATCACGACACTCAAGCGGAGTTGCAGGATGCGGGCTCGCGGTCCCAACCACTCGGCCAAACAGGCTGACGATCGCGCGCGCCTCTAATCCTAGCATGCGGGAAAAGCTAAAGGCCGCCGCTGTTGGTCATTGCGACATAACATTACACGACTGCAGCGGGTGGCCGTCAAATTTTCCGACTCTGGGAACGATTACATGTAATAATATTAACAGATCCGGTGCGGACGGCCAATTTGCACCTATTTTACGCATTTTGATAAATACAAGCAGGCAGCGTTGCCCGGATTTCTGACCTATCCCAGCAGCTATCGAACCCTATTTCTAAATAACAATCGTTAGTTAATTTTTTATCACCTGTAATTAACTTGTATAGGATAGCCATGTGCCATGATTGCAGCGGATATTTCCTATACATAGCTTTCTATATATAAAGTATGATGTGTTTTATATTAGTAAAAACAAGAATATTTCTTGTATGTGGCCTTGTCGGGCCACAGCCTAAAATTATTGTCCTGGTCAAAGTGCAAAACTATTGGTAGAAAACCGACCGTTATCCGATGCCCGAACATTATAGTAAGTGGTACGATTTTAAAGAAAGTTAAAGTTATCCCATTAAGTATGATTTGAGGGCGCGTTACCGCGCATGCCATCTTTGCTCGGGGTGCAATCGTGCAAAAAATCGTTGAATTGATGATTTGAGCAGATGGGACAGAAATCGAAGTGGTACTATGTACTAAAGGATGGCTGGTTGATATTGAGAAAAGTCAATCTCAGTGATTGGCTAATTATTGCTTTATCGGCTTTGCTTCCTGGCGCTATTGCTTGTGCTACATACTACTGGTTGCACGAGCATGCACAGCAGCGACACATCGATTCCCTCGCAGTGCGAGCGCTTGATCGAGCCGAGTTTCATTTCAAGACAATGGACAGTGCGTTGCATATCGTTGCGGAACAAAATTACGCCCCCTGTTCCGAAGGCGGGATATTGCAGCTAAGATCGATTGTCGTCGGCAATAGGTCGGTCGATGAAATTCAGGTGTACGACGCAGATCGACTTAAGTGCTCTAGTTGGGACCGACCGCCGGTAAATCCCACAGCGGGTGATGTTATCGTCGGCCCTCCGATAGACAATTTCCTTACCAATGTCCGCTCCGCTATTCCTGGCAGCGTTGATATGGTCGGCCTGCGTTCAGGCCGTTACGCGGTACTTACTAGGCCCGACCGTCTCCTGGATGAGATAGGGGACCCCCGCCTCCGAGTGACGATCTTGCACGGCGAAACTATTTTGGCAGCAACACGTCTCGACGGCGACCTTCCAGGCACGCGAAATCGCGCATCGGGCGTCGACACCGAGGGCATGCAAAGTCTGCTGGCCGTCGCTAAAGGGCGGGCCCTCACGGTTAGGATCACTGGCGACCGCTCAGCGGTACAAGTCGACACAACGCGGGAGATGATCATCGTCGTCCTGCTCGGTCTGGCCGGCTCCAGTCTTGGCGGTCTCCTGGCACGCAGACTAATTGCAAGAGATTCCTCTTTTCATGGCGCGCTTGAGGCGGGGATACGTAACGGCGAAATGGAGGTTGAGTATCAACCGATCATCAACCTTAAAACGGGCCGATGTGCCGGCGCGGAAGCCCTTGTGCGGTGGCGACAATCGGATGGCACGTTCGTTCCACCCGATGCTTTTCTCCCGCTCGCTGAGCAACATGGATTGCTTGATGACCTTACCGATCTCGTGATCGAAAAGGTGGTTTTCGATCTTCAGGAAATGCTGAAAAATCGGCGCGATATTTACGTAGCGATCAATATATCGTCGTCCGACATGGAAAGCGGCAGGTTTCTCGACGTTATTGGAACCGCAATTGCCGGTACCGAGGTGGCAGTATCGAACATATGGATAGAGGCTACAGAACGTAGTTTCATCGACGCTAAAAAGGCGAAGCGCACCACCGAAAGAGCTCGTGCGGCCGGGCATCGCGTTGCGATAGACGATTTTGGCACAGGCTATTCGAGCCTTTCATTGCTACAGCACCTGCCCCTCACAACACTTAAAATTGACCGGTCGTTCGTTGAGGGAATTGGCGCCGATTCAGCGACAAGATCGGTTATCCCTTTCATTGTCGATATGGCTCAATCAATAGGACTCGACCTAGTTGCGGAAGGTGTTGAAGCCGTAGAGCAAGCGGAATATCTTCTAAGCATAGGGGTTACCCATGCTCAAGGATGGCTATATTCTAAGTCTCTTCCTATCGAAAATTTTATTAGTTATATGAAATATCATTGAGGTAGTTTCATTTTTAAGCGAATATAGATGTGTTTAATAACCGTTATAAAATCGAGTAGGTAGGGTCATAAGTTTATATCCCAAGAACTTTACTCCGGAGTTAGTTGCGTGTTGCTTCGTATATTGTCAGCATTAAAATGCCCGCTTAACCGGCATGATCCGCTCCGCTCAAAAGTCACGTGGGATGGCATCAGTTTTGTCGGCAATTGCCGGCACTGTGGGCAGCGTATCCGTAGGAAAGCCCGTCAGCAGTGGCTGCTCGATAAGCAGCAGGACTCTACTTCCTGATCTGCGCGGCATGGCTTGGGCCTGGCGAGGCCTGCCATCTGGAAGCGTTTTCTAATACATTCTGAGAATCGTTATGATCAAGAAGATCGCCGCGTTGCTGTCGCGGGCTTTACAAACGCCATGGTATTGCAATCATCAAAATCGCCAGTGTTCATATCGGCAAAAATGTGCTAAGTGCATTGAAGAACGACGCCAGATATAAGATGCAGTATACTTGAAATTATTTGTATAAGATGCTGAAAAAGATAATCTTGGTAGGGCGGCCAATGGCTGGGGCCTTCCATTTCTATTTCACGTCTTAGGCAGGGTACTACTGGCTTTGGTATTGACCGGGTGCCGTTTAAACTTATCAAGTTGCTATTGCCGTTTGATGTCGGCAGCGAGATCGCTGCGCTTCATTGCCCCATACAGAGCATGCCTACATAGTTAGTTGACTTGCAGGGCACATGTTTGGAATAGGTTTATGGCGCATGCGCACAAATTTCCGTGAAGTTGATGGGCGGCATGCATTCACATTCAAATATCCTTGCGGCTGATGAGCGCTTCAGAAATCTTTATGAAGATGTGTCAGCATTGTCTGGAGTGGGTGCATGGGCTTGTGACCTGCGAACAGAAGCTTTGTCATGGACGCCTGTGGTATATGATATATTTGGATTGCCGCAGGACAAACGTGTTGATCGCCGTGAAACCTTCGCCATGTATGCGGAACCATTCCGTTTGATGCTTGACCGCGTGCGTTCAACTGCCATCGCCAATTGCGGTTCCTTTTCCTTAGAGGCACAAATATTTCGCGCAGATGGGGAAGAGCGGTGGATCCGGCTGAAGGCTGCAACCAAGGTACAAAGTGGTCATGCCGTCAGGCTTTACGGCATGAAGGAGGATATCACTATTGAGCGCAAACGCTGGGAACAACTGCGCCGCTCGGCCGAATATGATGCGTTAACGGGGCTCGCGAATCGCGCGCAATTTCATGTGCGGTTTCTCGATCGTGCTCCAGGCTCGGAAGCTTTGGCACTGAGCGCGTTCGTATTGTTTGATCTAGACAATCTCAGGGAAATCAATCGCCAGTGGGGTATCGCTGCAGGTGATGCCTGTCTGGCTGTATTTGCGCGGCGCTTGTTGACTGCTTACCCTGTTGGGGCGCTTGCGACACGTCTTGGCGGTAGCGAATTCGCAATACTATTGAATAACAGTGTGCCCGTTGGGATGCTAGGTGCGCACAGCCAGCTAAATGATTTGGCGGAGCCTGTACCGTGGGGGGCAGGCGTCATCCCTATCCGTGTTTCTGCAGGTATTGTATTTCCTAGGCGGTACTGCAGCTTTGAAGCTGAAGCGCTCTATGCGCAGGCAACTCTGGCACTCGAGGTGGCAAAGATGAAGGAGGAGGAACCGCTGCGTGTCGTTGCTGTGGGCTTCGACGAGAGCAAATACGGCCTAACAGACCAAGGAAGTCGCCGGAATTCTGAAAACTTTCAACTTTCCCCACGCGAAACGGAAGTGCTCCGCCATATCGGGCAGGGGAGCACCACCGACGAGATTGCCGAAATGATGGGCGTTTCCCGGCATACCGTGCGCAACTTCATCAGGCGTATATACCAGAAGATGGAGGTGAGTGGCCGAGTGGAAGCGGTACGCCTGGCCGGACAGCATGGAATGCTGTAAATACCCGTGCTGTTGCTGCATAGCATGGATGGCTACAGCGCAGGACGCTATTAGGCAGACAATCCAATTGTTCAGGCGTGTAGTTTCGCCAAGCCCCTCGCGAAGTAGGGGCTGCATTGTCTATTGGGTCAAATGTAGGGATAATTTTTTGTGTGACGGTCTCAGGGCCGATCTGCTTCGGCCAAGATCCTCAGGCAAGCCGTGCACGTAACTTTCTCACGCGAATTTGTAGCTATGATTTGAGTGGATCGTCCTTTTGATGAACCACAAAGCGACGCAAAAATGCCGCTTTGCGCGATCATGTGGACTATATGGTCTTCCATACACATTCTTTCCATTAAAGCACGGCCATAAATGGCGATGATTTAAACCGCATATATAAAATATAGGAGAGATTCTATACCATAACAGGTGCCAGAAGGATAAAATAAAGATATGTATTCTCTCTAAGAAATGAAGTAGAAACTGTAGGCCGGGCACGTCGAAAATATTTAGGAAATATCCCGGTAGCTGTTCGCATGCTAATTGGCGCTGGCAAATTTCTGGATCAGCGCTGTTCGTTCAGCAATAACGTTTAGATGGAACGGATCGAGGAAGGTAAGGCCGTGGCGGGGCCCTTGTTTCCAGCGTACGATCGCATCCATGGTTGGCAACATTCGGCCGCTTAAACAGATATGCTCGCCTATTATCAGGCCCATCTCTGATTCAAATTTCGCACCGCCACAGGATATGTCGACGATTGTGGCGTCGTAAGTGTTAGTACCGAATGTGATGCATGCGGGGTGAAGTAGGCGAAGCCTTGCAGGGCGTTTGGGATAGGGACTCGGCTCGGCAAGAAAGCGAGCGATGTCGATCGCGTTCGAAAATGCGAATGTCGCTTGCTCGCCAGAATGGCCCGTATGTTCGAGAGTATACAGATCGCCATTACTGAGCTCAAGCAACAGTTCAACTCCAGGCTTTATGATGTTGAACAGTTTGATTGTTACACTGCTTTCATGAACACCTCTTATGATGCAGAAGAATTCAAAATTATCGCAATGGAGTTTGGCGACTCGTATAAGTGATTTTACCGACATATCAGAATATTAACCACTATAAGTATCCAGAGTTATAATATAAACTAATCTGTATATAGTGGAATATGAATTTGTGTTATAAAATTACAAATTCATAGAATCGAAAAAAATAGATACGTTGCGAAAATAATTTTATGAGACCACTTCTTTATAGCGGTATATTCGTTGTTATTTTCGCCATACAATGGGATTGTTCGTGGTATAACAAGAGAAAAATGGTGTTAGTGTTCAACAGAAGTTACGCGGGAAAATTATTCGCAATAAAACCAATTACTGACAGGCGTATTGACCATAATTATGGTCACTATAACACACAAATGTGGAATGCATAACGGTAATTTACATTTTTCGCCTCAATCACGTGATGCATACTGCCTGATTGTAACAATTTTACTCAGCTGCCGCCTTGTCCTGTTTGCGAAACGGGGCATGAATAGCTAACGGCCACACTGACCTCGTGCTTGACGGCAACCTCGGCGTGGTCGGGGGCCGCGCCGCGCAGTCGGTCGACCAGATCACGATCGCTGTCGCCGTTTTGAACGGCCGCAAGGCCGCCGTGTTCCACTTCACCCGTATTCGCTTGGTCGACGGTAACCGCTGAAATCGTAGCAAGGCCCTTGCCTTTCCGGCGTCCTTCTCTTGCCGCTCGCTTCACTTTTGTTCCATCATCGAAACATGGAACTGATCGACCCTCAACAATTGGCTGAAGTGATTCTGAATGCGCCGTCCTGGGCGTTGCTCGGAGTCGGAATGTCGGACAGACATACGCGCCAGCGCGCGGCGCAGGAGTTGGCGGCAACAATCATCAAGCAGGTTAGCTTGGCACAACCGGAGCCGGAAGACGGACAACTGCGATTGCCGGTCTGATCTGGCGGGACGTGACGTATGAGCGAAGAGAACGCCGTGTAGCGAGGGCTTAATCCCAAGCATGCATCGCAGATGCGCGCATAGCTCTCCACGAGGGTAGAGCTATCTCAAGGGTTGAAGGCTGACCATGCGATCGGTATATCCTTATGGAAATGAGGATATACCGATGTCTCTTTACATAAAAGATGCCGAGGTCAACGACATGGCGCAGCGCCTCGCGGTAATGCAACGGGTCAGTAAAACTGAAGCAGTTCGCCGCGCGCTGCGCCGCGAGCTTGAACGCGAAGGGTCATTACCTTCTCTTGTGCAGAAGGGATTGGCCTTTGCAGAAGCCTTGCGGGCAAAGGCGGGCCCCAAAGCCGGCATGCCGGCGGACAAGTCATTTATCGATAATCTTTACGGCGATGCCTGATGTTCGTTGATGCATCGGCGATGACTGCAATGCTGAGTGGCGAAGATGATGCAGCCGATTTGCTGGCTCGGCTTGGAAACGCGAGAGTACGCATCACATCGGCGCTGGCAATCTGGGAAACCGTGATGGCTGTGAGGCGCATCCTCGACCTTGAGGTTGCGCAAGCCCAAGAGGCGGTAGAGGAGTTTCTTCGTATCGTGGAAATCGAGGTGGTTTCCGTTCCGCCCGAAGCTCGTCAGCATGCGATCGACGCGTACGATCGCTACGGAAAGTCGCGTCACCCGGCTGCGCTGAACTTTGGTGACTGCTTCGCTTATGCATCTGCGCGCCTGGCGGGCGTGCCGTTGCTCTTCAAAGGCGAGGATTTTCCCCAAACGGATATCGATGCGGCATAGGACGTCGTTTACGACCATCGCATTGGGAGCGGCCCTGGTGAAGGTGCTCCTTTACTTGGCGGCGTCACGGGCGCGAACGGCAGCGCTATAGTCGGAAAGCCCTTGCCGGAGTTTCTCCGTGTCGGTCACCTTGAGCGAGTGCATGATTACGGTTGCCGGATCAGTCGGCATTTCAAGCCCCTCGATCCGCTTGGACTGGGAGCAGTTCCTGCTGCTGCTCAAGCGCGATCTGTTTGGCCAGCACGGCGAACATAGGGCGTGGGCGGAAGCGCCTATCGGATTAAGGGGCGAATTATAGGGTTCGATGACAGCGCCGTGGAGGATCACGAGGTGATTGGCTGCAAGGATCAGTCAGAGGGGAGCCGGTACGCTTGCCGCAGGCGCGCGGCTTGCGAAACCATGCGGAGAGATCGAGGTCGCGCGCCTCGGCGTGCATGATCCAGCTTCTCAGCAACGCAAGCGAAGAGATAACCAGGAGAGAAGGGCTGTGAGATAGGCGTGTGTCGCGGTGCATCCCGATCTTCGTCTTCAACCGGTTTATGACATATCCGCTTAGCGCCTCGCGGTAAGCTGCAGGATTGCAATCTGGGCCGCCAATCTGCATGGACTTTATCGTGACCGACAAGATCAATACCGCCATCCTTGCTGTCCTCCAGCGCGCGCCTGAATGGGTGCGCCGCGACCTCGACTCCAAGGATCCCAATACCCGGGCCCGCGCCGAGGATACGCTTGCTGCACAAATTGCTAGTGCGCTCAGAGATCTTTCGCCCACCGAGCCATAGACTACTGGTCCCCCTCGCAAAGAAAGCCATCTGGCACTTTTCGTATGTCCAAATGCTGCGCGACGCATCAGGGCGATACGCGCAATTGCTCACCTAGCGAATGGCGGCGAATTATGCCGGACCGTCAGCGACGATGACGCAGTTCCGGCCGCCTTGCTTTGCGCGGTAAAGCGCCGCGTCGGCTTTCGCTATCAGGGGTTCGAGGATTCCGCTGATCGCAGAATTCATCGGAATATCCGTTGCTGCCCCTATGCTCGCCGTAACGCCAATGCTCAGATCGCCGACCACCACCGAGGTTTCGGCGATTGCGCCTCGCAAACGCTCCGCTATCACCCGAGTCTCATCCGACGTTGCCAGGGTCAGCAGAGCAATAAATTCCTCGCCCCCAAAACGCGCGAAGAGGTCCTGGTCGCGCAGGACATCGCGGCATCGCCTTGCCACCGCTTTCAGCACCGCGTCCCCCACCGGATGGCCATGGGTATCGTTGATCTGCTTGAAGTGGTCCACGTCCACCATCAACAGGGCCACAGTGCGTCCGGCGGTCCCTGCAGCCGTGAGGATCTGGGCAGACCGCTCTTCGAAGTGACGCCGGTTGGGGAGACCGGTTAGCGGATCCGATTGAGCGAGACCCCGCAGCTTGGCGGCAATCCTCAGCTCGGCCGTAACATCGGTAAAGAGCCAGATCCGCCCATGCTGACCGTCGCCGCTTACGGGATGAGTATCCACTTCATATGTCCTGTCGCCCAAGACCCAGTGCTGGATCGCAGCATAGTGGACGTTCCGGACTTGCGATGCA